>CAYTHS010000029.1:14273-23877 GCA_964437665.1 uncultured Oscillospiraceae bacterium | reverse complement strand
GGGATGTTGCTTGTCAATTCTTTTTCTGAAAATCCGGCGAACGCTTCCAGCCGTTCTGATACACGTCATTTTTTTGCCTGCAGCCCCCCCCCATTTTACCTTTTGCCGGCAGCAGATAATAAATGCAACTATAGTTTCACTGCATAAAATCATTTTTAGCTCGCAAACAAAACGCATTATACGATTTCGGCAGCCATGCCGCGCACGGAGTTACCGTTTTTCGGCCGAGGTTAGGTCCGGTTTTAATTTCGGCGAAACATTCTTTTCCTGCTTCGGCTTACTGCTGCGCTTGAGCAGAGCGCCAAGCAGATAAAGCACAGGCATAATGATCAGCAGAATGTTTTTCCAGTATGCCGCGAACGATTCTCCCGCAAGAAGATGAATCGCCAGAGGTACTGCCGCAACCGCAACAAGGATCAGTCCCATGATCCGGCAGCGCTTCATGCGTTTACTGACAAGTCCCGTCACGCCCGCGATGATGCCGAGCACGCCGCCGATGCACGCGAATACCGCATCCGTGACGCCGCCCAGCGACAGGGAAACGGACTCGCTGGAAAATCCGTACAGCGCAAGTCCGATCATTGCCGCCGCAATCGCGAAATAGACCCAACAGACAATCCGAAAAAACAGTTCGGCACGTGAACGCAGTTTCTTTTCCATATGCTTTCTCCTAAACTATCGATGGTTTCTCAATCCGGTTCGTCAAGAAGGCCGCAGCCGTATCTTCCGAAGACAAGGAAACGCTACTGTACCGCTGCAACGCTTTTCATAGGTCTTTGGCATGCAGCAGTCAGAGCGCCTGCCGATGGAACAACGCTTCACCGGCAGTCCGTGACCGTGCGTCTTTCTTGTCAGACGTTCTTTTTCTCAGGCTCAATTTCTTGGCCAAAGTGGTAAATTTTTACCAGGTGCAGTTCCCGGTCGAGCAACAGCATGTCCGCGCGCTTTCCCGGTTCTATCGAACCGACTGCGTCGTCAACCCCGGCTGAAATCGCCGGAAGAAGCGTTACGGCCTCCACCGCCTCTTCAAGAGAAATTCCGAAACGCACGGCGTTAACGATCGCTTCGTATACCGTAATGTTCGACCCGGCGAGCGTCCCGTCCGGCAGGGTCGTCTTGCCATTTTTAAGTATCACGTCCTGTCCGCCAAGCGTGTACTGCCCGTCCGGCATGCCGGAGCTGCGCACGGCATCGCTGATAAGCACCAAACGCGCCGGAAACATCCGGAATGCCGCTCTGATTACCGCGGGATGAACGTGCAGCCCGTCCCCAATCAATTCCACATACGCACCGGCGTCCATCGCCGCGCCGATTAGGCCGGGAGCTCGGTGCAAGAACGGCTGCATCGCATTAAACAGATGGGTAACATGATTCGCTCCTGCGGAGAATGCACGCATAGCCGTCTCATAATCAGTCGTAGTATGCCCGAGCGAAACGTTGGTTTCGCGGCTCACCTGCGCAATGAATTCCATCGCGCCTTCCGTCTCAGGCGCAACCGTTATCAGCCGGACGCGACCGCCGCTTGCGTCGTTGATGCGACAGAATTTATCATAATCAGGCTTCTGAAGATACTCGGCATACTGCGCGCCGCGTTTTTCATAGGAAAGAAACGGCCCTTCCAGATGCAGGCCAAGGCATGTGGAGCGTTCCGGATCGTCCTGCGTATAGTTCAGCAGTTTCGCCTCCTGTGCCAGTACGTCCACCGGCATCGTCATGGTCGTTGCAAGATGGGACGTAACGCCGTTACGCACCAACCGTCTTTCGATTCTATCGTTTGCTTCAGTGTCCGCATCCGAAAAATCTCCGCCGAGCGCGCCATGCACATGCACGTCTACAAGTCCGGGAATCAGGTACATTCCTTGCGCATCCAGCGCACCTGCGTCTGCATTCGCATCGAAGGGCTCGATCGAGTGAATCTGTTTCTGAAACGTCACGCCGCCGCGTACAAAGCCTTTTCCGGCTTGCCAGATATTTGCATTTATGATTCTCATATGGTTTCCTTTCCCGTGTCCAGAAGCTGCCTTGGGTGGCGAGTCAGTAATCCTGCCGTACTTCGTTTACAGTATGGTTCATCCGGGCGTTCTCCGCCGCTATGCAGATCAGATGGCTCTGAATCGACTCGCGAATCGAGCTTTTTATCGCGCCCTCTTCGCCCATCTCCATCCTGACAAACGCTTCGATGAGCCCCATATCGCCGCCGCCGTGACCGTCGCTCATGCCCCCCGGAAGCGGATGCTCGCTCGCGCGGACGGACCCGTCGCGGAAATTTGTCACTTCGATCGTTTCATCGCTCATCTTGGCTCGGATTTCACCGTGGGAACCCATGATATGAATGGTACGGCCGTGCCGGAAGTCCGTAAACGCGGAAACCGTCATGGTTGCGCTCACACCGCCGTCAAATTCAAGAATCGTGGACTGATGATCGACCACGTCGTTATCACAGCGGTAGACGCATCTTCCATACGGTCCTTCGCGCAGCGCCCGAATCCGCCCCTCCGTGCTCAGGTCGTCAGTAATCACGGAAACCGGCCAGGTTGTCAGGAACGGAATCATGTAAAGCCGCGTCGCGCTGTAAGGGCAGGCCGCCGCTAATTTACAGTCCAGACAGCGTTCAGCGCTGTCGGCTGGCGCATTCTCCGCGGTGAAATGCTTGAGAGAACCGAAAGATGCAACGCGTTTGCAGTCTCTTCCAATCAGGTAAAGCAGAATGTCCGTATCGTGGCAGCTCTTTGCCAGAATCATCGGACTGGTTTCTTCCGCACGCCGCCAGTTGCCACGCACATAGCTGTGCGCCATATGCCAGTATCCGATGTTTTCCGTGTGTGCGATGTTTACAACATCGCCGATTTCACCACTTTCGATGATTGCTTTCAGCGTGTTGAAAAACCGCGTATAGCGCAGAACATGGCAGACTACGGCGCGCCTTTTCGTGTGTTCGGAAGCATGGTACAGTCGCAGGCATTCTTCTTCAGTTTTTGCGATCGGCTTCTCCAGCAGCACATCGTAACCTTTTTCCATCGCATAGCACGCAGGCTCGACATGATGGTTGTCCTGCATGCTTACAAGCACCGCGTCTGCTTCAATCCCTGCGTCGAGCGCCTGCTTCCAGTCGGAAAAAACTGCACTCTGCGGTACGTCGTATCGCGCTGCAAACCCATGCCTGCGCTTTTCGACCGGATCGGCAACCGCCACAAACCGCAGCTTGTTCGGCGCTGCCAACGCATACGGTGCATAAGCGTCCATACCGCGCGCACCCGCGCCAAGACAAATCATCTTTACGGGTTCCATTATTAAATTCCTTTCCTGCAAAAACCGATTCTGTTGCCGAATTGTATGATACTTGTCCGCTGCAATCAGTGTACCACGTTTGCGTGAAATTGCAAAGAACGAAAGAAACGCGCAGCGCAGTCTTCCATCCTCTCTTTGACAGTTGCGGTGTCTTTCCACATGTTGATTCAGCAAAATGATTTGCTCGCAATTTCCCTTATTAATATATATGGAAACTCCCGCCGAAACGATTCCCGGCGGAAGCTGAAGTATTCTAAATTACGGCATCGACTGTCATCCGGCGCTTTTTTGCAGTTTTTCGTTGATTTGCCTGACGCGCTTCTTCATTGCGGAATACTGCGACAGCCAAACGATGAGATAAATCACGAAAAATATCCCGAAATACAATGCAATTCCTTTTGCGTTATGCGGCATCCATCGTGCGAAAAATGCAATAGGGAACGCCGCGGCAGAACAAACGAACAGGTGAACGATCGTTTGCTTTAATATACTCCATCGTTCCGTTTCCCAGACAACGGATGCGCCCGCCCAAGCCGCGCCATATACAAGTGCAAGGACGGCCTGCACTAAAACCGCATCGATTTCACTGCCGAAATCGGCGATTAATTCCGGAGCGACGGCATGATACGCCCCGTCGCCAATGGCAAACGAAATAATAATCGTAATGACCGTACTGATTGCAAGCCCGAGCGGTGCGCCAAGCAGGCAACGCGTTAAGAGCTTTTTCCCTATACTCATTTAAATCACCTCAAATTCCCAATACTCGTTTGATTTTTGCAACGTAACGCCTGGAGACATACGTCACGGCGCCGTTTGCCAAGCTCACGCAGATCGTTCCGGCAAGGCTCAAGTCGAATTCCTTTACTTTCTGCAGATTCACAATCTCCGAGTTCGATATCCGCACAAAACGGCCTTTGTCCAGCCGCTCCTCAAGTTCGTAAAGCCGCCGGCGCATGAAATACTCTCCTTCTTCCGTTTCGGCATATACCTTGCCTCCGGAGGTGAACACACGGACGATGCCACTTTGGTCGAGTATCTTTGCCTGGCCGTCCTGGAGAAACCCGACGATCATCTGCGGCGTGCACCCCGACAGCTTTTGAACCAACTCGTTGATCTCGTCGGTCACGCGGTCCGTTACAATAATGATTTTCGGCTCCTCACAGGAGGTTTCCACTCTAACTTCAACTTTCATAACTTGCTTCCTCCCGACTGCAGTTCCAATATAGCGAAACAAACGCTGGGTTACCATGCTTTTTTAATGAATGGTCGTATTTCAGTGACAACCGGTCTTCAAACACGCGATTTGGCATAGCCGAATAAATTGAAAAACCCGGCATACAATGACGCCGGGTTTTCCTTTTTGCATATTCTGTTATGTTTCTACCGCCTGCGCCGGCTCCGGGGCTGCGCTCGTTTTGTCGCAGCAATCCCTTGCAAGCGGCAAACCCACAACATAGATCAGACCGATCAAATTGAAGAAGAATCCCGTGAAAAAATAGCCGCGATATCCTTTTTTATGCGCCAGCTTTGCTGTAAAAATACCCATGACAATCATCGGTAGCAGTGAAATCACTATAACCAGAATCGTATAAGCCGTAATAAATGCCCAAATCGAATCCCATACGCTGAAATAGTCCATGCATAAACCTCCCAAGCTGAATTTTCTTAATCATATACATACTACTGTATTAAGTCAAACACAGTTAATAAACCACTTTTGTTCTCAAAGCGCACCAGCAGTCGTGCGCTGTCGATACAAAACTGCATATCCTTTTCGCCGAGTCTTGCACTGTAATAACGTTCTTCCGCATTGACGCTTCCGACACGTGTGAGCATATCATGTGCATCTGCATCCGCAACATCCCTCGAACAGCAATATCCCGCTTCATAAAATGCACGCGCGGCCTGGGCGCCAACGCCGTTGATGCGGGCAAGATCGCACAGCGCGTCCAGTTCGGCGGACGTACCGCGCACCCGCTCAAGATAATCTTTTGCACTGCGAATGCCTTTTGCTTCCAGCGTAAGAAGCAAATGCTCGTCGATATTCGGAAAGTTCGACAGCGGAATGTCCTTTGCCTCCATGCTGCCGATTTCACGTCTTAAAACAACCAGATATTCTTCCGGAATACCGCTTTCAACCGCAAACGCAGCCAGCTTTCGTTTTGTGGAAATTGCGCGCTTCAGCTCTCCGGCGGATTGAATTCCTTTTCCACGGATCGCTGCAAAGTTTGAGGCTATATTCTTCAGCAGTATCTTTCTACCGGGCAGCAGGTTCGCCTTTTTTAGGAGCGTTTCATACTCCGAAACGGAGATTTTGTCAAGATCGATAGCGTACGACATGTTGCCCGTTCCCCTTTCTTTTACTTTTGCTGGCGCGTGCTGTTTCAATCGAAACCATCTTCGTATACCGCGTCAGCGCAAATTCACCGTCATGCGGCATGCCGCAGTATGAAAGCGACATGTTGTCCGAACGCGTAATACGCACGACGCCCGAACAGGAAAGGGCTTCTTCCAGCTCCGCTTCCGATTTCGGGTTGCAAAGCAGCGCTGCGGTCTGCAAATGGTTTTTATTCGGCTTCAGAACGCGCACGATTCTCTCCTTCGGCAGCGGTTTGACCCAGACCGTGCGATATTGGTACGAAACCGTCAACTCGCTGTCACCGTATGCAATCACGGCCGCATTTCTGCCGCGGAAAACGGCTTTCTGCGATTCCGCGGACTCTAGTTCCTCGGTATAGAGCTGTAATCCCGTTTGCGCGCTTCGGAACAGATTCTGCGGCAATGGGTCGCGCGCGGCGCACGTTTCCAATACGCCTAAAAAACGTTCGGCAAACGCTTTTACTTCGCCGAACGAATCGGTGTCGACATAAATTCCCTGGCAGGAACTGCAGAGCAACTGATTCGTATCGCATATATGCTCCGCAAGACCGCTTATCGCCTCGTCGGACACGCTTTCACCAGAAACATAGGCAAAGCCGATCTTGTGTCCCCACTCGATGATTGCGGTATCGGGCTTTACGCGCATTCGCACTTCCGCAACCGCCGCGTCTCCGCCCCAGACAACCACCGCGTCCGCGCAGTCCGCCAGGCGTTCCAGCGCCTCACGGTCGGCGGACGAAAAATCGAATACGAGTACCTTGTTTGCAATGCGTGGTTCCAGACGGATCAGTTCCAGCAGGAGCCGTTCGGAATACTCGTCTCCGCCGCCAGGCAGTTTCAGGATATTGATGTTTTCGCTTAGCAGGCCTTCAATCACGCTGAACACGCTCAGCGCGTCTGCGTTGCCCGCCGCAATATGCAGCAGCACGCCGAGCGGCCGCCGCACCTGCCGCACGGCTTCACAGCCGTCTATCGGTACAAACTCCATCTCGTCTTCTACTCCCAGTTCCCGCCGGACGCGTTCTTCGAGATATCCGCGCGAGAGCATGCGTTTCACCAGCGCCAGTTCGCGCTTTGCTTTTTCTTCGCTCATCCCGGCGGCATGAAGCAACCGTACCTGTTCGTCCCTTCCGATTTGCCCGGAAAGCGCGTCGCAAGCGGCAATAACCGCTTCGCGCGAAAGTACGCCCGCACAAAGCGAATTGAGAATCGTTTCACGCAGTCCTGTCAGTTCGGCGCGCGCGTCTTCCTGCGACAACTGTTTCCCGCAGATTATGTTCATGCTCCGTCTCCTCGCGCACGTTCCGCCGCGCCTGCCGCACAGGTTTTAATCCCGCGCACACCCGCGCGTCCCAGCAGTTCAAAGCATGGTCTTTCGCAGCCGCAGCCGCAAGACCCTCCGTCGTGTAAAACGGCGATATCGTCCGTCATCACGCTGACAAGCGGCATGCTGGAAACAAGCGGCGTAATCAGGTTCAGCAAACCCGGTTCCCCGTTTTGAACGGGTTCCAGCGTCTCCGGATCGCGAATCAGTACGCGTGCATACGCAGGCACGTGGAACCGTCCGTTTTCGCAGCGCATGTACGCAAGCGGATGTTCGACCGCGCTGAAAAACTCAAACATATCCTTTCGCGGAATGCCAAGCGCACACTCCGCCTTGGAAAACAACGTTTCGCGGTCGGCTGCTTCGCCGTCGAAGCGTTTCCATCCTCCGCCGAGCAATATTTTCGATCCACGGGCAAGCCGGAGCCGTGCGCCGTTTTTCTCCAGCTCGTATAGCAGGAAATATAAAAGCGGCGGGAACCCGACCAGCCGGACGGGAAACCCGCTTTTTGCATGCCGTTTCAGCGAACGGACCACGCCTTCCATATTCGGCTCATAGGTTCCACCCGCGTCCCTGAGCGCATATGTGCGGCTCAGCGCGGGCGCAAACTTCGTAACGCCGTACGCCGTTTTGATCGCGCCCATATCTGCATGTCCACTCGGCTCGTATCCGAGCACGACATAGTGCGCGGGAATAGGCGTAATCAGATGATAATGCTGAAAGAAACGAACCGCCATGCCGATTCCGTAAAACATAGTTTTCCGGTCGAACGCGACAAAGCTCTTTTTCCCGCGCGTGCCGGAAGAAGCCGCGGTTAAAACGCATTTGCTTGCCGCTACGGACAATAACCGGTTGCGTTTGAAATAGAGCGTTGGCAGCGGCGGTATCTTATATAGGTCCGCTTCGCTTTCCAGTTCGATGGATGAAAAACCGCGTTGTTCAAGGATTTTTGCATACGCAGGGCAATGCGCCTGCTGAAAACGGACGTTTTCACGCACCGCTTCAATAAACGCATCTTCATTTTTCGTTATGTACGGATTTCGGGCAAAGAACAGTCTTGTTAAATTCGTCATGCACAGCCTCAACAATGCTTCGGACGCTTCTTTCAATCATTGTAACATGCTTTTGCGCACAGGCCAAATCCACAAGCGTGATGGCTTTCTGCCGCCAGTTAAACTATTTTTGCCGCAGAACATGCATTTCTTCAGCCGTACACCGTTTGTACCGCCGCGCAACATTTTCCGGCTCTTCGCAAAAGATTGAAGAATACGCCTCTGTGAATACCTGCGGCGATTCAAAGAGCGCAAAGCAATCGACAGCCTCATAAAATTCGATTGTTACCGTCTGCCCGTATTTGTTTTCGTATGCGCGCGCCTTCTTTCTTGCCTCTGTTTCGGCTTTTTCATAGGCCTCCTCAAACGAACCGGCCGTTATCAGCAACACGCTCTCTTCAAAAAACTGATCCCGATCGCTATAATGATCGTCGGGCAGCGACGCTTTCGGCTTTCCCGAAACGTTCATTCGATACAGCAGCTTTACCGCATACCAAAGCATTCACCGTTTCTCCTTATCTAATCTGTCTTTGGCGCTTTACAAAGCGCCGCGAAAAACTTGTCTCTTAACCGGGAATATGGGATAATCGTCGTGGCTACCGGAAGGCGCAGTCCCTCCTTGTGTGCAATCTCACGGGAAAGTTTGAGATTTCTTATGCTGAACAGCGATGGATTTGATCTTTGGTCCGGCGATTACGACGCCTCCGTCCTGCGCACGGATGCACGCGGCCTGTACCCGTTTGCAGGCTACGCCAACGTGATGAGCGCAGTTTACGAAACCGTCATCGCGGCTTCTCCAGCAAGCATCCTCGACGTCGGTTTTGGAACGGCCGTGTTGACCACCAGACTTTACGACGCCGGCATCCGCATTTCCGGCATCGACTTTTCGCCGGAAATGGTCAAAACAGCATCATCCAAAATGCCCAAAGCCGACCTGTCGCAGTGGGATTTTGCGCGCGGGATTCCTCCGGCGCTGGATGGCCGCACGTTTGATTTTATCATCAGCACCTATGCGCTCCATCACCTTCCGGACGATGCGAAGGTTGGCTTTATTGCCGCCCTGCTCGGCCTGCTTGAAGCGGAGGGAACCATCCTGATCGGCGACGTATGCTTCCACACAAGGGAAGACCTTTTGTCATGCAAAGCCGACTGTGGGGACGAATGGGACGACGATGAGTTTTATTTTGTCTTCTCCGAGCTACGGGAGCGGCTGCATCCCGCCTGCAGTCTCTCTTTTCACCCGTTTTCGTTTTGTGCCGGGATGATTGCAATCAGAAAAAAATTGGAGTGTTTTCCTGCCGTTCTTTAAACGCAATCTGATCGCCTCAGAATATCTGATTTGCCGCCTCAAAAAAATCACATCGTCCGAATCCGGTTTGGTTACATTTCTTTGTCATACTTGCATCTGTAATAGATGCCACAACCGACGACAATCAGGTACGCAGCCACCAGCAGCAGCGTTGCTGCCAGATCGACGCCCATCAACGTAAACGCGAGCATCAAAGCACCGAATACAATAATCATGATATCAAATGGTAGAATGAACTACCATCTGTCAGGC
>CAYTHS010000029.1:5848-14263 GCA_964437665.1 uncultured Oscillospiraceae bacterium | reverse complement strand
TGGCTTTTGCACGGCTGGCAACAGCAATATTTCTTTCGTCGTTTTTCTCGATCTCAGCTTTTCTCGCGACGTCCGGGCTGTTTTTCAGAGCCAGCCTGCCAATCAGCTCGCCTGTGCCGTGGCCGAACGAGCCGCATCCTAAACCGATCAGGACATACGGCAGCGAACGCAAGACGCCCAATCCGCTTTGAGCGGTTCTTAACATGCACAAACCCGCGCCAATCGATACGCCCCCAATGGCGACGAGGACATACGGCAGAGATTTATTTTTCATTTCATTCTATCCTCCTCGTAAATAAACAGTTCTTCGATTAACATATCAAAATATCCGGCAAGCTTAAACGCCAGCGTGATGGATGGATTATATCGCCCCTTCTCCAGCGAACTGATCGTCTGGCGTGATACTTCCAACGCATCCGCCAGTTCTTCCTGCTTTATTCCACGTTCTCTTCGCAGTTCCTCCAGCCGGTTTTTCATTATGTATCACCTCTTAATGGAAAGCATGCTTTACATGATTTTGGATAGCACCATTGCGCGAAATGTCAAGCTCGCTTTCCATTGTTCTCGTTTTCACAAATCTCGCTGGAACTATGCGGATAGATGGAATCCCTGATTTCGACGCGTGTTTTCTCCGTTGCGCCGGTACCGAAGCGCAAATACTCCGGGTTAACGCAGACTGGAACAAAAAGATTATACCGGTTACGCATATTGTAAAAAAATCGTCATCCGAATTCGGATGACGATTTCTGGCGCGCCTGGCAGGATTCGAACCTGCGACCTACCGGTTCGTAGCCGGGCACTCTATCCACTGAGCTACAAGCGCAAGCACTTTTTAACGTGCTTTCTTATTCTAGCCGCATGCGCTCCGATTGTCAAGCGTTTTCGCTCTTGAAAACACATCTTTCCGCCACAGTTGTTCGCCTGCGTTTTCCCGTCTCAAGTGCGTGTGATACAATAGCTAATAACGTATACGTACGACGTCTTTGATCAGATACAGCGGCCGCCGTCCACGCTGAGCGTCTGGCCTGTAATATAAGCGGCGCCATCGCCCGCCAGAAAGAGCACCGCGGAAGCGATATCTTCCGGCGAACCGATTTTCATCAATGGTGTTTCCTCCCGGACAGCCTCCACCTCTTCCGGCGAAAGCGCGGCGTTCATCTCCGTGGGAACGAAGCCCGGCGCAACGCAGTTGACGCGTACGCCGTTTGGTGCAACTTCTTTTGCCAGCGATTTGGTGAACCCGATTACCGCCGCCTTCGACGCGGAGTACGCAACCTCGCACGATCCGCCGCTCACGCCCCACATGGACGAGATATTCACGATGCTGCCGCGCCGGTTTGAAATCATTTCCGGCAGGACGGCACGCATCACATAGAACATTCCGTTGACGTTGACGCCGAACACATGCGACCAGTCCGCACTCGCGGTGTCCGTAATCAACTGCGTCGGCAGCGCGACGCCGGCGTTGTTGACGAGCACGTCGATAAAGCCGAGAGACGTCCGCACTTTTTCCACGAGAGTGGTCGCCTGCGCTTCGTTGGAAAGGTCACCTTGAACTAGCATGACTTCACAGCCATGCCCGGCCAGTTCGCTGAACAGCGCGCGCGCCGCAGACTCGTTTGTGTTGTAGTGTACCGCCACGCGGCAGCCCCCCAGCGCGAACGCTCTTGCCGTTACAGCGCCAATGCCGCGTGAAGAACCCGTAACCAAAACCGTATGCTTCATACGCTGTATTGTAGCAAAGCGCGCGGCTTCCCGCAACGATTTCTAAAATTTGAAAGGACAGCAAGATATGAAAGAACCGAAGCCGTTCCTTGGCTGCCATTTATCCGCCGCAAAGGGGTACCGCGCTATGGGGGAAGTTGCGCTCTCTATCGGCGCGAATACGTTCCAGTTTTTCACACGCAATCCCCGCGGCGGCGCAATGAAAGCGTTCGACGAAGCGGACGCCCAAGCGCTCAATGATCTCTGCCGCGCGCATGCGTTCGGCACGCTGGTCGCGCACGCGCCCTATACACTCAATCCCAGTTCTGTAGTCCCTAAAACACGTGATTTTGCCTATCGCTGCCTCGCCGAAGATCTGGAACGGATGGAACACTTCCCGCATCAGGTATATAATCTCCATCCCGGCAGCCACGTCGGTCAGGGAACTGAAACAGGCATTCGACAGACCGCCGCGCTGCTGAACGACGTTATTATGAGCGAGCAGCGCACAACCGTGCTCATCGAAACCATGTCCGGCCACGGTTCGGAAATCGGCGGCATGTTCGAGCAGGTCGCCGAGCTGATTTCGCGAATCCGCTTAACCGCGAAGGTCGGTGTTTGCTTGGATACGTGCCATATTTTTGCCGCGGGGTACGACGTAAAAAACGATCTCGACGGCGTGCTGGAACGCTTCGACCACATCATCGGTCTTCGTTATCTGCAAGCGCTGCACATCAACGACAGCATGTTCGAACTCGGCAGCAATAAAGACCGGCACGCACGCGTCGGCGAAGGGTTCATCGGACTGGACGCGCTGAGAAAAATCATTCGTCACGAAGCGTTTTCCAATTTACCGATGATTCTTGAAACACCCAATCAACCGGATGGACACGCTGCGGAAATCCGTCTGCTAAACAATGAAAAGTAGAAAACTGTCATTCATGCGATTGCCCTTTTCCATTGCCTTGTTATATAATAGCAATTGGGTCGTATCCCCCATGTCTTATCTTTCTAATTTCACGTAAGCGGCGCAAATCATGTACCCCGCGTCGAAAGGAGCGAATCTTTCAGATGGAAGCTGCTAAAAAAACAGGTGTCAAGGAGCCTTTTAACCTCTCCAAACGAATTGAATGGCTTCGTAATTATTATTTTGAGGGCGATAAACGTCCCTGGAACAATGAGTTTGCCGCTTTTACGACCGGCACGCCCTGGGACGAAGTGTTTGACGAAACAAGCTTTCTGATCGTCCCGGAGGTCTATTCGTTTTTCTCCACGTTCCGTAAATCGTTTCTCATGGCTGCGCGCACGGTCGAAACGCCGGAAAACTTTTTCGAGCGAAGCATCGCCGAGCGGCGGGCGTGGTTCATTAAGGAAATCATCGTCAACCGCGTGCCGCAGGAACTCCTGCCTGGCGATTTGCTCGCGGGCGGACGTTTCAACGTGATGGCTTCGCGCTGCTGGTCAAAAACCGAAGCTAAGGCGCGCAACGCGCTTATGTTTGGCAAGCAAGGCGTGCGCAGCGATACATTCGAATTTAAGGACAAAGGATACGGCAACTGCGGCGCGACCAGCGGACATCTGATTCCCGATTATCCGCGTATCCTGCGCGAAGGTTTTTCCGGCGTGAAAGCCGACCTTCTGAATAGATACGAAGCGCTTTCGGCCGAGGAAAAATCCGGCGCGAAGGGCGCGCAGTTGCGCGCGATGCTCGAAAGCTGTGACATGCCCGTTGAACTTGCAAAAAAATACGCCGATCTCTGTTTTCATCTCGCGCGGGAAGAACAGGACGCAACGCGCAAGGCGGAACTGCTGAAAATGCAAGCAAACCTCCTGCACGTTCCAAACGAGCCCGCCCGCGACTTTTTTGAGGCGATGCAGTCGCTTTGGCTGACGCATATGCTCGTTCTGACCGACGAAAACTATCCCGGCGCGGGCGTTTCCTTCGGCAGAATCGACCAGTACCTGCTGCCCTACTGGCAGGAATCGGTCAAAAACGGCATGAGCCGCGAATTCGGCAAAGAGATTCTGAAATGCTTCTGGATTCACTGCAATTTTGCCTACGATGCGATGATACAAACCGGTAATCAGGGCATCACGGCGGGCTACGGCCAGCTTTTCAATATCTCCGGTATGGGCAAAGACGGCGCGGATATGACCAACGAACTGACGTACGTCTTTTTGGAGGTCATCGACGAGATGAGTCCGATCCTCGAGCCCAAACCAAACGTGCGTCTGCACGAAAATTCACCGAACGAATTACTCGACAAAGTAGTCGATATGATCGCTTCCAGCCAGGGTGCGCCTTTTCTGCTTAATTTCGACGAGCGCTCCATGGCGGGACTTTTGGAGGAAGCAAAGCGCGCGCACGCGCAGGCATACATCAACGAAGACACCGTGTTCGACTACGCCTCCGTCGGGTGCCTGGAAAACACCATGTGCGGCAACGACCGTTCCTCCACCGTGGACTGCAACCCGAACCTCGTCAAGGCCGTGGAACTCGTCCTCGGCAATGGACACGACCTGATCACCTATACCGACGCGCTCTGGGGAAAGCCTTACGATGACGAAACCGACGCGCCGGAAACCGGCGACCCGCGCTCGTTTGAAACGTTCGAGCAGTTCTACGGCGCGTTTACCGTTCAGCTTGCGTACGTAATCCGCCGGATGGTCGCGCTGTACGAGCGCTCGACCGCGCTGCGCGCGGCATACGCGCCGACGCCGTACCTGAGCTGCCTCGTGCGCGGCTGCGCGGAATCAGGCCTGGACTGCACGCAGGGCGGAGCGGAGCTTTCGTTCGTAACGGTCGAAGGCGTTACCTTCGCCACCACGGTGGACTCGCTGCTGGCCGTTAAATATCTCGTGTTCGATCAAAAGCTCTGCGGCATGGACACGCTGATAGAAGCGCTTAAGTCCAACTGGAAAGGATACGAAATCCTGCAGGCACAGGCGAAAAACCGCGCGCCGAAGTATGGACGGGACGACGACGAAGCGGACGCGCTGGCCATGCGCGTCATGAAGGACTGGTCTGCGGAGGTCTGGAAACACCGCACCGTCTCCACCAACGCGCAGTTTCGGCCCGGCATGCTGAGCTGGAACTACTGGATCGGCTCCGGCTTCGTGCTACCGGCCACACCGGACGGACGCGAGAACGGGCAGTTTCTCAGCAACGCAATCTGCCCCGTCAACGGCGCGGACACCAACGGTCCGACCGGTAACGCAAACTCCGTCGGCAAAGCGCTCGGCGGTCGCAGCGAGCTTGGCGTGATACAAAACTTCCTGCCAAACGGCGCGAGCCACACCATCACGCTTTCTCCCTCGCTGATGCGGGACACGGAGCACCGCGAAAAGCTCAAAGCCTTTTTAAAGGGATATATCCATAACGGCGGCACCGCTCTGCAGATCAACATTCTGGACGCGGAAATCCTCAAAGACGCACAGAAGCACCCGGAAAACTACAAAAATCTGCTGGTTCGCATCACTGGTTACAACGCGTACTTTACGAGCATCGGCCGCGAACTGCAAAACGAAATTATAGCAAGGGAAAGCCATAACCGGTATTAAACATGACATTGATTCGCTATCTCGACATTCAGCGCATGTCCAGCGAGGACGGCCCGGGCCTGCGCACGACCATCTTTTTCAAGGGCTGTTCACTCGCGTGCGCCTGGTGCCATAACCCCGAAAGCATCGCAAAAAAATTTCAGGTGCATTGGCTCTCCGCCCGCTGCATCGGCTGCGGCACCTGCCAAACCATTTGTAAATTTGGTGCGCTTTCGCATACGTCTGAAGGGATTGTAATTGACCGGCGCCTTTGCAGCGGTTGTTACGACTGCGTTTCCGCCTGCCCGTCGCTCGCACTGGAGGGCAAAGGGCACGACGAAACGCCTGAGGAACTCTGCCGCGAACTGATCAAGGACAAAGCATATTTCGGTCGCGACGGCGGCGTTACGCTCTCCGGCGGCGAGGCGTTGCTGCAGGACGGCGCGGTCGAACTGCTGCGGCTGCTCAAGGCAGAAGGTGTGCAGACGGCCGTCGACACCTGCGGCGGCGTTTTTCCCGAGCAGTTGGAGCGCGCGCTTCCGTACACAGACGTCCTGCTCTACGACCTGAAGATCATGGACGCTGCGGAGCACGAGCGCTGGACGGGACGCGGCAACGCGCTAATCCTGCGGAATCTCGGCATCGCGGCGCTTTGGGCAAAGGGCAGCGGTCGGCTCTGGATTCGTACGCCGATCATCCCCGGCGCGACGGACAGCGTTGAAAACATCCGTGCAATCGGGGAACGCATCCGCGCGATCGGCGGCGCGGAACGCTGGGAACTCTGCGCGTTCAACAACCTTTGCATCGATAAGTACAAACGCCTCGGGATCGACTGGGCGTTTAAAAATACCCCGCTGATTTCCAAGGCGCATATGCAGCAACTGCTTCAGGCGGCACAAAGCACGCACGCCTGTGAAGACATTCGCGCGACCGGCGCGCTTTCTGAGGAGGACGCATAGATTTATGAAACAAACCTTCTATCCAACTATCGGCGAAGCCGCCGTCCGCATGATGGACTGCGACAGCAAAGTCGGCGTTTTGGCCACCACGGACGAAAGCGGCTATCCGCACCTATCGTTTATTTCATCCATCCAGGCGCTCGGCGACAAGCAGCTCACGTTCGGTCAGTTTGCAGCCGGGCTGAGCAAACGATTTATTACAGAGCGCCCGAACGTCGGGTTTCTGGTTCTCAGCGCAGACAAACGCTATCTCTGCGGCAACGCCGTCTATTCGCACGCGGAGAACACCGGACCGGAATTTGATCTCTACAACAACAAACCGCTTTTCCGCTATAACTCCTATATGGGATTCTACCGCGTTTTCTATCTCGATCTGGCGCGCATCACCAAAATCAAACCGCTCCCTATGGGTTCGATCGTGCTTGGCGCGCTGCTTTCGCGCGTAAAAGCCGCGTTCGCGCAAAAGAGCGTCCGGCACGCGCTGCCGCACGCAGGCAAAGAACTCTTTTCCGAACTGGGATCGCTCAAGTTCCTCTCCTATTTCGACAGCGACGGCCAGGCCGTGGTGTTCCCCGTCGTGCAGGCAACCGCCGCCGGAACCGACCGGATTGCGCTTGCAGGCGTTCCGTTCGGCGGCATGCTGAAGAAAATCCCGGACGGTGCGAAAGTATCCATACTCTGCCTGAACCTGCAGATGGAGTCCGTCCTCGTAAAAGGCGTATACCGTAAGGGCGTCCTGGAAATCGAACGGGTCTATAATTCCATGCCGCCCAAGATGGAATACGTCTATCCGCGCTCTGAAAAAATCGAAGCGGTTTCTTCTTTCTGATTCCCTTTATTGTATTTTCAGCATAAACCGTATTGCCTCATTTTATGACAGTACTTTTCAAGTACCGGCTGCTTTCCAAACGTGCCACACGGTATTGCGTGCGGCACGTTCGGTTATTGATTTTTATGTTACTCTCTTTACATGCAAATTCAAACCGCAGCGACTTTTTCGATGGCCCGGCGCTTTCATCGCCCTGCCGCGCATAAATACCCGATTCTGTACGTTCAACCCATCAACAGATACAATAACGCAATCACGACGCCGAGTCCAAAGAGAAGCAACTCATAAGCAAGCATCTGTCGGATGGGATTGACGCGGAAATATTTCTTAGAATACAGCGCAAAATGATCGTCCCTGCCCGGTTCGGTACGCGGCTGCGTACCGAAGTTGAGCACGTATTCGCAAAGCGCGATGAACCACTCCGGAATCGAATATAAAAAACGCAGCAACAGCGTGCCGATAAACACCAGTGCTTTCAGCATAGGCCGGTATGCATATTTTTCAAGTGAAAAACCGGACCGCATCGTATGGAAATATCCTTGCCGGTTTGTCAGCGCCCACCAGCCGATCGCAACGTACAATGCAGAGCCAATCACAGCCGTAAGCATTGCGTTTCTGAGTAATCCCGACGTGTAGAACTCCATTCCCGTCTCCCCAGCCCCAAGCGACTCGCCGGCCAGTGCGGCAATTCGTATGGCGAGGGTCTGCGGAGCAAAGCCGACAGCAAGCAGAGGCAGCGCAATCAGCGCAAGTGCAAGCACGGCCCGCCTGCCGCAGCAGACATGAGGTTTCGCTTCGTCGTGCGGCGGATCGACAAACAGCCACAAAAACAACTTCGTCATGGCGGCGAACGTAAACGCACCCGCGCCGACAATCAGCCAGCGTGCCGCCTTTGCAATCAGCGCGGCCGTGCCTGCTGCTCCCGTCGCTCCGTCCACCGCTCCTTTAAGCATCATTGCAGACGAAAGGTACCCCCCGCTCAACGGCACACAGCTGAGTGAAAGCGCGCCGAGCGCGAAAAACACCGTGAGTAGAATATTGCCTCTCCCCGCGCCCCGCAGCGCATTAAGCCCGCCGTCTCCTCTTTCGCGCAGGAACACCCCCGCTGAAAGCAGCAGCGTCCCCATTCCGAGCGAAAGCGTCACTGCGTGCAGCGCAGCGCCTTGTGCAGAAAGTCCCGCTTGCGGGATGCCGCATGCTACGGCAATGCTCACCGTGAGCGCACCGGTCTGCGCGATAGCAACGAAAGCCAGCGCACGCATGAGGTCCGGCGTGAGCAGAGAAAATACCGAACCGAGCAGAACGCTTGCCGCACCCATGCAAAACAACACCAGCGTAAACACCGTGTCCCCAGCAAACAATCCGCCGCAGAGCAACAGAATC
>CAYTHS010000029.1:0-5838 GCA_964437665.1 uncultured Oscillospiraceae bacterium | reverse complement strand
ATCCCAACCGTTCCCGACGCGCCGAGCAGCCCGAACAACGGCAAAACGGAAGCGTTCGCTTCCGCATACGCCCCCGGAAGCCAGATATGCAGCGGATAGAGCCCCGACATTACGGCAAAACCAATCAGAATGCAAATTCCGTCAAAGAGCACAGGCCCATTTTGCGACAGTCCCGTTGCAAGCGCCGCAAAATCCAACGATCCGACCCTTGCGGAAAGATCGATTAGTCCGTAAAGCATCAGCGTACAACCACCCAAAACAAACATAAACAGCAAGTTGCCGCTCCGCTTTGCCCGCTCGGTTTCGCCATGATACAACAGCGCGCAGAGAGAGAACGCAAAGCCCGAAGCAAACAGGCAAAGCGCCGTCAGATCACCGGAAAGGAACGCGCCGTTTGCCAGTGCGAGCGCAAACAGGAACAGCGTGTGAAAGCGTCCAGACATCGGGTCGCCTGCCAGGGACGTGCGTACCGTAAGCGCCGCACAGAGAAAAACAAAATCACAGAGCAGTAGCAGCAGGCCGTGCACGCCGACAGAAGTAAAACGCGTTGTAAACACACCGCCGCTGAACATCGACTCCGCCGGCAAAGCCGTCAGAAATCCCGCGCAGGCAGCACAGAACGCCGGCACTCCAATCATAAGCCATTTTGCAATTCTTTTCGTGCCAAACAAACCCGAGGTTATCGCCGCCGCAACCGGCAGCAGCAACTCCATAATGATCAACGCCTGTCTCAAGCCGCACCTCCGATCAGCCAGCCGGAAATTGCCGGGAAAAGCTGCCCGGACGCAAATCCGAGCGCGACGATACACACCGTAACGATTAAGACCGCAGCCGTCATAGCGCGTGTCTCCGTTCGCGGCTTTGCCTTGATAGCCGCCGACCCAAGCGGAAAGAACGCACGCACGGCAATATTCAACGTATACAGCGCAGTCAGGGTCGTGGAAACGAGCAGCGCAGCAAGCACTGCATATGCCCAGCCGCTGGAAAGCTCCATAGCGGCTTCACCGATGGCCCACTTGGAAAAGAATACCGGCAACGGCGGCAGACCGATCAGCGCGGCGGACGCAACCACAAAGCAGCCGAACGTGACCGGCATGCGGCGTCCAAGCCCCTCAATCTGGTCGAGGTATTCGGCGCCCTCTCGTTCCAACGCCGCGCCCACGCAGAAGAACAGTGCAATCTTGACAAACGCGTGGCTCACCATATGCGTAGCAGCCGCAGTTAATCCGGTGTCGCTCATCAGCGTGACGGCAAGCAGGATATAGGAAAGATTGCTTACCGTAGAATACGCAAATCTTCGCTTAAGGTGATTTGTCCGAAGCGCGCGTGCCGAACCGTACACGATGGTAAAGATCGCTGCAGCCATCGGAATATACTGCGCAAACGTCCCGCGTACAATTTCCGTACCGAACGAATAATAGGTCAGCCGAATACAGGCGAACGCCCCCGCTTTTACCACCGCCACCGCGTGCAGCAGCGCGGTTACAGGCGTTGGCGCAACGGACGCCGCGGGCAGCCAGGCCGATAGCGGCATGATCGCCGCCTTGACGCCGAAGCCGAAGAACGCCAGCGTAAATACCGTTCTCAGCAGGGTTTCATGCCCTGCCGTCAGCGCGGGGTCGAGCATTCCGCCAAGCGTGAAATACGCGTTCGCGCCACCGAAATTGGCAAAGAAAACCAACGCCACAAATCCCAGTGAAGCACCGCCGACAGAATACAGCATGTAGCGTTTGCCCGCATAGCGCGCGCGATCGTCCATCCTGTGCATTACGAGCGGAAGCGTCGAGAGCGTGAGCAGTTCGTAGAAAAAATACATGGTCACAAGGTTCGCCGAGAAAACAACACCGAGCGTCGCACCGTAGGAGAGCACAAAAAACGAAAAGAAACGCGCTTTCCTGCGGTCGTACTGCAAATAATCGAATCCGTAAAGCGTCGTAATCGGCCAAAGCACTGCGACGATACAACCAAATACGCGCGTCATACCATCTGCGTTCAGCCCAAGAGTGAGATTGTCTGTGAGCCGTGCAAGCTCCAGCGCATCTCCGTCGTAAAGCAGGGCTAACAGGAGCGTCAGCGCGCTGGTTGTCAGAACGGAGGCATATGTCAAGGCCCTGAGCGCACGCCCGGAATAGAAACGCCTTATCAGAAACAGCGGCGCTGCAACAAATGGGAGGAGCACCGGCAGAAGTATGCTATATTTCATACCGTCCACCCACCGATCAGGCTCGAATACACACCTTCAGCCATGTTGCCGAGGATTCCAAAGAACAGTCCAATCACCAATACCGCCGCGCAGAGCACGCAGAGCGGAGCAAACACGCGCCAGCAAATTTTCGGCGGCGCACTGACGCAGGCGATGAAGTCTTTTCCTGGGAAAAAAGCATCCAGCGCCATCGGCAACAGCGTCCCCGCCGAAAGCAACGCAGAAAGCACAAGCGCAATCAGAGCGAACGCTCCGACAGTTCCGCCGAACTCCAGCGCACCGCGGCCAATCTGCCAGAGCGCTCCAAATCCGCCAAACGGCGGTATTCCGATTACCGAAAACGATAAAAGCATTATGAGAATCATCGTATTCGGCATGTCGCGTCCAAGACCTCTCATCTCATCCACACGCGTAAAGCCGGTTTCCCGCTGGATAGCCCCCGCGCCGAAAAACAGCCCCGTTTTCGCGCAGGTATGACAGACGATCTGTGCCATTCCACCGACAAAGCCCGCTTTGGTAAACGTGAAAAACCCAATCAGCGCAAAGCTCACCTGCGAGACGGTCAGATACGCCAGCCGCTTTTTAAGTATCTGCTCGCGCAGCGCGAGCATCGCCCCCATCAGCGCCGTGAGACCCGCAAGCACGATCAGCACGCATTGCGCCCAGCTTCCGGCAACCAACTGCGCGCCGAACACCCCGAAGGAAACACGGAACGCACCGAATACGCCCGCCGCGGCAATCACTCCGGCAAGCAGCGCCGAAACGGCAACCGGCGACTCGTTCGCTGCCGGAACAAGCCAGGCCGAAAGCGGATAAAGCCCGGCCTTACAGCCAAACCCCAGCGCAAAGAGCAGATAAGCCGTCAGGCTGTCTTTGCCCTCCAGTCCCAGTCCACCCGCGGAAAACGGCACAAGCGCGCCCTCTCCGGCGATTTTCATGCCGGTAAGCGCCAGTGCTGTACCTGTAAACGAAAAACCGATATAGATCAGCGCCGCCCGCCGCGCACGCTTGGATCCGCCGTGCAGTATAAGCGGGAACGAAAGCAGCGATACAAGCTCGAAGCAAAGATAAAAGGTAAATAGGTTCCCTGCCGCATACAACTGGTTGAGCGCACCAAGGGTGAGAAACAGAAAACCGTAAAGTCCTGCGCGCCGCCGCCGGTGTTCTCGATCCGCCGAAAGAAAGACAATCGCCAGCAGAAACACCGTTGCCGCAAGCACGTACATCACACGCGCAGCATCGTCAAGCACTTGCAGGATTTCGAACACGCCCCCGAAATAGGCGTATACGCTGCCTTTGGAAACCAACGCGGCAGCAACATTAAGTGCGAACGACGCACAGCCACCGATCAGCGCGAGCATATCCGCATGCGTTTTGTTTACACACATTATCGCCGTTCCGAAACCCAGCGGGAACAGGATAGAAGCCAGTAATAAGACCATACTTTCCCCCACAAGCCTCCTTTACGTCCAGAGCGCCAGCCCGCTTTGGATCAGATCGATCAGCGGCAGGCAACTCACGCCGAGAAGCACCACAAACACGCCGAACGCCGTTGCGGAAACGCCGAAGCACCAGTCCCGCGGCTGCCGTGCGCGAACCATAAATCCGGAAGGCGTCCAGATTGCGATGACAGCAGGCAGGTAATACAGCGCGTTGAGCACCGTACTGACCATTAGCGCTGCAAGCGCAATCCACATCCTGTTCGGATTGATCAGCGAGGCGCTGGCCAATCCGAATTTCACGACAAATCCTGCGAGCAGTGGCAAACCGATCATGGACAGTGCACCGAGCGTAAAGAGTACGCCGGCCAACGGATCCGAGCGCGCCGCGCCGCGCAGACGATAGAGGCTCTTTTCATGTCCCTGCACGTCGATGAGCCGGCCTGCGGCGATGAAGAGCATGGGCTTTGTAGCCGCGTGCACAAGGATTTGGTAAAACGCCGCCGCAACACCGAGATTCGTACCGAGGCCCAGCCCCATGAAGATATAGCCCACCTGTGAAACGGACGAATACGCAAGCATGCGCTTGATATGCTCTTCCTTAACGGCCCGCCAGGAGCCGACGATCATACCGATTACGCCGAAAACAAACATGATGTTCGTAACCTTGAGCGAGCGGATGACCTCAATGGTAAACACCTCATAAAAGAGCTTAACCAGGAGGATGATATAGCTTTTGAGCACTAGCCCGGAGAGCACCGCGCTCGAAGACGTCGTCGCCCCTCCGTGCGCAAACGGCAGCCATGCATAAAACGGGAACAACGCGCTCTTAATCGCCACGCCGATGAACAACAATCCAGCTATGATGGTCAGCGGCTCGGTATACGTGCCGGCGGCAACCAGTTCCGCGATCTTTTCTCCTAATTGCGGTATGAGCAGATGTCCCGTGATACAGTAGAGCATGACCACGCCGATCAGGAAAAGGCCGGAACCGAGCAGGCTGATCACAAGATAACGGATAGTCGCGACGATGGTCTTGGCAGTATCTCTTGCCATAACGATCGAGCAGGCCGAAAGCGTGCTGATCTCGATGAATACGTATCCCGTAAAAATATCGTTCGTATATGTCAGTGCAAGCATCGCCGCGGTCAGTTCGCACATCATTAGATAGAAAAGTCCCTGCTTTGGCGCCAGGATGTCGTTTGCCGCGTCGCTCCGTCCGCCGAGTAGCGACAACGCCGCCCCCGCTGAAAACATGAACGCCAGCAGCGCTTCCAGCGGACCAGCAGCAAGTTCGTTCCCCCATGGAGCGGGAAACTCGCCCATCGTATAGGCAAAACGTTCGTTTCCGGTATACAGCACGACCGTGAGAACGGCGGAAAGCGCCGCAACGCCCAGGCTGGCCGTGAGCGCAAGGATGTATGCGCTTCTGCCGCGCTTCATCAGCAGCATGAGCACGCCCGCGATCATTAGCAGGAAAATGCTTACAAACGGGATATTCTGGTACCAGGGCAGCATCACTCGGCCTCCTTTTTGGCAAGCGTCATGATCTCGTCGAAATCGATGGTGCCGTATTTTTTATAAAGTCGCTGTACAAGCGCAAGAAAAAACGCCGAAATGCTCACAGAAACAACAATGCCGGTGAGCACCAGCCCGCTTGGAATCGGATTGATATAAGTCGTTGCTGAAAGATCGCCGTTCACGATCATCGGCGCGATGCGCCCCTGAATATAACCCTGCGCGGCAAGGAAAAGAAACACCGAGGAATCCATTACGTTAAACGCAATGATCTTGCGGATGAGGTTGCGCTGCAGAAGCAGGTTGATAAAACCAATGCCGAAAAGCACCATGGCCGCGATTTCGAAACGGTAGGCCAGAACAGTCGATAAAAACTCCTTCATCAAATCTCACCCCGGTTGATCAGCGCATAGAAGCCGTACATCGTGCATGCGACAATAAGTCCAACGCAAACGTCAAGCAAAAGGATCAGCCCCGCGCTTAAAATCGCACCCGGCGTGCCGAGCGGTATGTGGTTTTCCAACCCGTTCGCACCAGTAAAAAACACGTACGCTTTGCTCAGCGCATAGCACAAGAGCGCGGTTACAACGATCGTCCGGAACGTCTTCCAGCCCAAAAAAGTCTTGACACGTTCCGGGCCGTAGCTGACCGCAAACAGAATCAGCCCGCCGCCCATGA
>CAYTHS010000028.1:0-25667 GCA_964437665.1 uncultured Oscillospiraceae bacterium | reverse complement strand
GACCTGCATATCGGTATGATCCATCAACATTTTAAATTGGTGGACGTGCTGACGGCGGCTGAGAACATCATCCTTGGCCTGAACGAATCGACGCTTGTCGATTTGAAGAAGGTTCGTGCCGCCGTAAAAGAGATTTGCGAGCGTTACGGTTTTGTAGTCAATCCTGATAAAAAAGTTTACGATATGTCGGTTTCCGAGAAACAGACGCTTGAAATCGTCAAGGTTCTCTACCGCGGAGCAGATATTCTGATTCTCGACGAACCGACCGCCGTTCTGACACCCCAGGAAACGCAGAAGCTTTTCTGCGTTATGCGCAATATGAAAGCTGATGGAAAATCCATCATCATCATAACGCACAAACTCCACGAGGTGATGGAGATATCCGATCGTGTAGCTGTGCTGCGCAAGGGACATTATATCGGCCAAACGCCTACTTCGGAAACAAACGCGCTCAAGCTGACGGAAATGATGGTCGGCCGTTCGGTTTCGCTGGACATTGAACGGTCGGATCCGGTAGATCCGAAACCGCGTCTTATTGTGGATAATCTTACTGTTTGTGACGCAGACGGCGTGAAACGTCTCGACGGGGTTTGCTTTACGGCGTACAGTGGAGAAATCCTTGGTGTTGCCGGTATATCCGGCAGCGGGCAGAAAGAATTGCTGGAGGCCGTCGCTGGCCTGCAAGCCTGTCAGGAATGCAGCAGCATCAAGTTCGTACCTAAGGACGAAGACAAAGACCGAGAACTGTCCGGGATGCATCCGATCGACATCAAGCGTCTTGGCGTTGCGCTTGCGTTTGTGCCGGAAGATCGTTTGGGAATGGGATTGGTTGGGAGCATGAACCTGACTGATAATATGATGCTGCGCAGTTACTCAAACGGACACGGACCGTTCGCGGACCGCATAAAACCGAAAAAGCTTGCCGAAAGCGTCGTTAACGAACTGGAAGTCATGACACCGAGCCTGAATACGCCCGTTCGCAGGCTTTCCGGCGGAAACGTGCAGAAAGTATTGGTCGGCAGGGAAATCGCTATGCAGCCGCAGCTGCTTATGTCCGCCTACGCCGTGCGCGGGCTCGATATCAACACTTCCTACAATATTTATCATCTGCTCAGCGAGCAGAAAAAGAACGGCGCGGCCGTGATCTATGTCGGGGAAGATCTGGACGTCCTGCTTGAGCTCTGTGATCGCATTCTGGTGCTGTGCAGCGGCAGGATCAGCGGCATTGTTGACGCGCGCCAAACGACGAAAGAAGATGTCGGCATGATGATGACACATCTGGGTGAGGGAGCACGGGAATGAAAAAAGAAACGAAAGAACCGTTCGTGCGCATCAGTAAGCGCGATGGTATTTCCATTTGGCGCGCATGGCTGATCCGGCTGATCGCTATCGTACTTTCGCTGGTCATCTGCGGTATCATCATCTATGCGATTGTCAAACTGGACCCGATCGAAGTTTACCGCGCGATGTTCAAGGGAACATTCGGCACTAATAAGCGCACATGGGTTTGGATTCGCGATATCATGATGCTGCTGTGCATTGCGGTTGGATTGGCCCCGGCGTTTAAAATGCGATTCTGGAACATCGGTGCGGAAGGACAGGTTCTTGTAGGCGGCATCGTTGCGGCTGCTTGCATGATTTACTGGGGGAATGTGCTGCCGCTTGCGATTCTTCTTATCGTGATGTTGATCGGCAGTGCGCTCGCCGGTGGCGTTTGGGGTGCCATTCCCGCCGTCTTCAAGGCAAGATGGAATGCAAACGAGACGCTGTTTACGCTCATGATGAATTACATCGCGATCCAGTTGACGTCATTTTTTGTTGCGCAGTGGGAGCATCCCTATGGCAGCAATTCCGTTGGCATTATCAACCCGACTACCAAGAACGGATGGTTCCCGTCTATTTTCGGACAGGCATACACGCTGAACGTGATCATCGTACTGACGATTGCGATTCTCATGTATATCTACCTGAAATATACCAAACACGGCTACGAGATCGCCGTGGTTGGCGAAAGCGAGAATACGGCGCGCTATGCGGCGATCAACGTACGCCACGTGATTGTCCGCTCCATGGTGCTCTCCGGCGCGATCTGCGGAATCGCGGGCTTTCTTGCGGTAGGCGGCGCGAGCCATACGATATCCACCAGCACAGCCGGCGGACGCGGTTTCACCGCGATCATTATCGCTTGGCTTGCAAAGTTTAACAGCTTCGTGATGATTTTGATTTCGGCGCTGATTGTTTTCCTGGAGCGTGGCGCAATCGAGATTGCTTCTCAGTTTCAGCTTAACGACTACGTCTCCGAAATGATTACGGGCATCATCCTGTTCTTCATTCTCGGCAGCGAATTCTTCATCAATTTCAATATCAAGTTTCGCTTTGCGAAATCCAAGGAGGACGCCGAATGACCGAATTCATTTCTTTATTCCAGGCTGCGATCGTCTTTGGCACAATCATTATGTATGGGGCGGTCGGCGAAATCCTGACAGAGAAATCCGGCAACTTAAACCTCGGCGTCCCGGGAATCATGTATCTCGGAGGAATTGCCGGGCTGACAGGCGTATTCTTTTACGAAAGTGGAGTTGCGGACCCCAGCAAATTCCTATGCGTTGTGATCGCGCTGGCCTGTGCGTTTGCAATTGCGATGCTTGGCGGCTTGATTTTCAGCTTTCTGACCATTACGCTGCGTACCAATCAAAACGTCACAGGCCTTACGCTTACAATTTTTGCAGGAGGCGTGGCGAACTTCTTTGGCGGTTCTTTGATGAAGCTTGCGGGCGGCGTTGGACAGATTTCCGTCTCAACGACCAGCGCGGCGTTCCGTGCAACGCAGACGCTTACGGACGGATGGGGAATCTTCGACAAACTATTTTTGAGTTATGGGTTCATGGTGTATCTTGCCATCATTCTGGCCGTGTTTATGGGTTGGCTGATAAAAAGGACGAGCGTAGGTTTGAATCTGCGTTCGGTTGGCGAAAACCCCGCCACGGCGGACGCCGCCGGCATTTCGGTAACGAAATATAAATACCTTGCCACTTGCATCGGCGCGGGGATCTCCGGCCTTGGCGGACTGTATTACGTGATGGATTACACAAAGGGCACCTGGGCTAACGACGGCGCGCTTGAAGCGCTCGGATGGCTTGCCGTTGCGCTCGTTATCTTCGCAACATGGAAGCCGAAACGTACCATATGGGGAGCCTACCTTTTTGGCGCGCTGTATTGGTTGTTCTTCTATATACCAGGACTCACAAGGAGTTCTCAGGAGATGTTCAAGATGCTGCCGTACCTGGTCACGGTATTGGTGCTCGTTATGGTGGCGCTCAGACGTAAGCGCGAGGATCAGCCTCCGGCAAGCCTCGGCGTCGCTTACTTCAGAGAAGAACGTTAGGAGCGGGTTCAGCGACAAACGGCCTGTGGAGTTGCTTCGCAGGCCGCATTTTTAACATGCCGCGCACAAATATATTTAGATAGACATATTTATTTTGTTATTAACGGCATATTTTCCGAAAACCCGGTTGAATTATTGGGACATGCAAGGTTATAATGAAACCGCGGAAGCTAAAAAAATGTATCACTGTAAAAATAATATATAGGAGCGTGTGGTATGAAGTACGATCGGATTTACAATTTCTCGGCAGGCCCGGCCACGATGCCCGAAGAGGTGCTTGAAGAGATTGCCTCCGAAATGATGAACTACAAGGGAAGCGGCATGTGCGTTATGGAAATGTCGCATCGATCAAAGGTTTTCCAGACAATTATCGATGAAGCTGAGGCGGACCTTCGCGAACTCATGGGAATTCCGAACAACTACAAGGTTCTTTTCATCCAGGGCGGCGCGACGCTGCAGTTCGCTATGATTCCTGTTAACCTTATGAAAAATGGCGTTGCTGATTATATCCTCACCGGCGCATGGTCGAAAAAAGCGATTGCGGAAGCGAAAAAATATGGAAAAATCAATGTGATTGCCAGCAGCGAGGATAAAAACTTCACCTACATACCGGATGGGAGCGATCTGCCGATCGACGCCGACGCCGATTATGTGTATATCTGCGAAAACGAAACCATTAACGGGACAACCTATCCGAAGCTGCCGGACACAAAAGGCAAAATCCTGGTTTCCGATCAATCTTCCATGTTTCTTTCCAAGCCGTGCAATGTTGGTGATTATGGCATGATCTACGCGGGCGTACAGAAAAACGTCGGCCCCGCCGGTATGGCGGTCGTAATTGTTCGCGAAGACCTGATTCGCAGCGACCTGCCGGATTGGACGCCGCTTTATTTGCGCTACGATACGCATGCAAAAAGCGGTTCGATGTATAATACTCCGAACTGTTGGGGGATTTACGTTTGCGGCAAAGTATTTAAATATCTCAAGAGTATTGGCGGACTCAGCGAGATGCAGCGCCGCAACGAGGAGAAAGCCAAGCTGCTCTACGATTTCCTGGATTCGAGTAAAATGTTTACCGGAACGGTCGCGTCCGGCTGCCGGTCGCTGATGAACGTCCCGTTTGTTACGGAATCCGCGGAGAAAGACGCCGCGGTTGTCGCGGCGACAAAGGCCGCCGGTTTTGAAAACCTTAAGGGGCATAAGAGTGTCGGCGGCCTGCGCGCATCTATTTATAACGCGATGCCGAAGGATGGCGTGGAAGCGCTGGTTGCGTTCTTACGTAATTATGAAGCGGAACACGCCGAATATGCCAAGTAAATAAAGGAGAAACGGAAATGATTAAAATTCTTGCTACCGACGGCATGGACAAAAGCGCGATTGCGGACCTTGAAAAAAAAGGATGTCAGGTTGACGTGCAGTTTTACGATCCGGATGCGCTCTGCAAAGCCGTTTCGGATTATGATGTGCTCGTCGTGCGCAGCGCGACCAAAGTGCGCGAGCCGCAGATTGAAGCCGCCTGCTCGGGCGGAAAACTCAAGCTCGTTATTCGCGCCGGCGTCGGTATCGATAATATCGACAAAGTTTGCGCGGAGGGTCATGGAATTTCCGTGTGCAACACGCCGCGCGCAAGTTCAAATGCGGTTGCAGAACTCGCACTTGCACACATGCTTTCCGTCTCCCGCTTCATTTCTGCCGCCGGTCATTCGATGCGCGAAAATAAATGGGAGAAAAAGTCTTTTGTCGGCGTGGAGCTTTCCGGCAAAACAGTCGGTATCGTCGGATACGGCCGTATCGGTCAGGCGCTGGGCAGCCGCTGCCAGGCGCTCGGGATGCACGTACTGGCATACGATATTTACAAGGTGCCGGAGCTGGAATGCGAAACTATGAAATATGTGGAAATGGACGAACTTCTCGCCAATTCGGACTATATTTCGCTGCATATACCTTCGCTTCCCGGGCAACCAATGATCAACCATGAAACGCTTTCCAAAATGAAGGACGGCGTAATCATCATCAACACGTCCCGCGGAACCAACGTGGACGAGGAAGCGTTGCTGGAAGCGCTTAACAGCGGAAAAGTGTATGGCGCGGGTCTCGATGTTTTTGCCGAAGAGCCGGCAAAGAATGAAGCGCTGTATTCGCATCCGCATGTGAGCTGCACCCCGCATATCGGCGCTTCAACGAAAGAAGCGCAGAAACGCATAGGGCAGGAAATCGTTGCGTTGATTTCACGGCAGTTTGATCTGTAATCAGTGTGCCTGATACATAACGCCGGTGTGGATATCCGCACCGGCGTTATTGCCTTTTTTTGTGATGCGGAAGGCTCAGACACACAATATATAGTTATCAATGATAAACAAGTATACAAAATATTGTGTCCAAACCTGCTGCGAATTATGAACTCTTTATAAACAAAATACATGATAATTCAAGATATACACTATTTATTCATTTCATGAGTTGAGACGTTTCTTGCAAGAACGTTAGAAAGCTGCGTGCTTTACCTGCTTTTTACAGTCCTACTTTTATCCGCTTGCCGTTGTCCACAGACTATCCACTGAATATATCAATATCTGGTATGCATCGGGCGCCCTTGACACAAAATGTACGCGTGGATAAACTAAGAATGCAACAATGCAAGGGGGCCGACTTTATGTTTCAGGAAATTTTAAAGCGAGATGGCCGGAAGGAAGCTTTCGACCGGCATAAAATCAAAAATGCTATCTGGAAAGCAGCGCAGGCTGTAAACGGTACCGACGAACAGCTTTCAGAGCATCTGACTGACGAAGTAATTCGACTGGCTGAGCTGAAATACGCCGAAAAAGTCCCGGATGTTGAAGGGATCCAAGACCTTGTTGAAAAGGTGCTCATTGAGGCTGGACATGCCAAAACCGCGAAGGCATATATCTTATATCGCGAAAAGCGACGCGGCACGCGTGAAATCAACGCGCTGATCGGCGCGACCATCGATATGTTTGGCGATTATCTGGACGACCGGGACTGGGGCGTAAAGGAAAACGCCAATATGCAGCGAAGCGTCAACGGGCTGAACAACTATGTCCGTGAAGCGTTTACAAAAAAATACTGGCTGTATGAAATCTATCCGGTCGATATCTGCAAAGCGCATGAGAGCGGGGACGCACATATACACGACCTCGGATTTTTCGGGCCTTACTGCGCAGGTTGGGACCTTCGCCAACTCCTGATGGAAGGATTCGGCGGCGTTCCTGGGAAAGTGGAAAGCAAGCCGGCGAAGCATATGCGTTCTTTCTTGGGACAGATTGTCAACTCAACTTTTACGACACAGGGCGAGACAGCCGGAGCGCAGGCCTGGAGTTCGTTCGACACGTTCTGCGCGCCGTTTATCTATTACGACGACATGACGTTTGAGCAGGTCTGCCAGTGCCTGCAGGAATTTGTATTTAATATTAACGTACCGACGAGAGTCGGCTTCCAATGTCCTTTTTCGAATCTTACGTTTGATATCCGTGTCCCGTCAACGCTCAGGGACGAGCCAGTACTTGTCGGCGGGAAATATATGGATGAAACATATGGCGATTTTCAGGAACAGATGGACTTGTTTAATCGGGCGTTTTGTGCCGTCATGCTTGAAGGCGATGCGAAAGGGCGAGTATTCACATTCCCGATTCCAACCCTCAATATTACTAAGGATTTTGACTGGTCAAGTCCCGTGGTAGACGATTTCATGCGTATTACCTGTAAATACGGCATTCCGTATTTTGCTAACTATATTAATTCCGATCTTTCCCCGGAAGACGCCGTATCAATGTGCTGCCGTCTGAGGCTGGATAAACGGGAACTCAGAAAACGCGGCGGCGGGCTTTTTGGAAGCAACCCGATGACCGGAAGCATCGGCGTGTATACCGTCAATCTTCCTCGCATCGGATATCTGGCTACTTCGAAGGAAGACTTCTTTGGAAGGCTCAGGAAAATTGCGGCACTGGGCAAAACGAGTCTTGAAATCAAGCGCAAAATCATTGAGCGGCAGACGGAACAGGGCTTATATCCGTATTCCATGCACTATCTGCGCAGCGTTAAGGCGCGTACCGGCGAATATTGGACGAACCATTTTAACACGATCGGTCTGATCGGCATGAACGAGTGCTGCTTGAACTTCATCGGTAAAGACATCGGAAGTCCGGAGGGGTTGGCGTTTTCGCTGGAGATCATGAATTTTCTTCGCGATCTGATGATCGAGTTCCAAGAGGAGACGGGACATAGCTACAATCTTGAAGCGACCCCGGCGGAGGGAACGAGCTACCGGCTGGCCAAGCTCGACCGTGAAAAGTATCCCGGAATCATCCAGTCGGGCGTCGATGAGCCGATGTATACCAATTCCTCGCAGCTTCCCGTCGGGTATACGGACGACGTTTTTGAATGCTGTGATTTGCAGGACGAGTTACAGTCGCTCTATACGGGCGGTACTGTGCAGCATCTTTATATCGGCGAGCGTATCGAGGATATCGAGACATGCAAAGTGCTGATCAAGACGCTGTTCGAGAAGTACAAGATGCCGTATATCTCCATTACGCCGACCTTCTCGATCTGTAAGGAACACGGCTATATCGCAGGCGAGCATTTCACTTGCCCGTCCTGCGGAGAGAAGGCGGAGGTTTGGTCCCGTGTCGTCGGGTATCTGCGTCCGGTCCAGAACTACAATCCCGGCAAAAAGGAAGAATACATGATGAGGAAAAAATTCGTCATCTGACGACGCTGTAGAAAAAGGCATGTATATTATAACGTTGAAAGGAGACGTGCCGGATTAACACGTCTCCTTTTTCATTCGGACAAGACCGCCGGACACTTATATGAAAGAAGGGAACTTGCGTATGCAGATAGCCGGATTTCAAAAAAACTCATTTGTTGATTATCCCGGACAGATTGCGGCGGTGGTTTTCACACCGTATTGTAATTTCAATTGTGTATATTGTCATAACGATCATATACTCGGGAAAGATACGCCGCTGTTGGATGAAGACGCGATTTTCAGCTTTCTGAATAAACGCGCCGGAGTCCTTGGTGCGGTCGTGGTTTCCGGCGGAGAACCGACGCTGCAGCAGAATCTTGAAGAATTCATTCTGCGCGTACGCTCGCTTGGCTATCGCGTTAAGCTGGATACCAACGGCGCAAAGCCGCGGGTGCTGCAGAAGCTGCTTGCTAATAATTTGCTGGATTATGTTGCAATGGACGTGAAAGCTCCGCTCTGCCGATATGGTGAAATTGCGAATGCCCCGGTCGATATCGGAGCGGTCCAAAAAAGCATTACAATACTGGAAGAATCCTCTGTTCCGCATGAGTTCAGACTCACGTTCGCCCCGCAGCTCACACAAAACGAAGCGGTGGAGGCGGCGATGCTCGTTAAGGGATGTGAACGATTCTTTCTCCAGCAATACCGTCCGCGCAATGGAGGCGACTTGCCTGCGCATCCGCCGCAGATTGTCAGGGAAACAGCAGACCGCATCAGCGATGCGATCGGTGTTTGTAAAATTCGCGGGATCGGTCCGGAGTCGTAATACGGTGCTGCATGCAAAAGAGACGGCAAAGTGCCGCCTCTTTTGCATCTGCATATAATGGATTTCGGAGGGCACGGCAGCTTATCAGGAGCGGACGGCGTGAAGTTAACAAATCGGTTTGAAGCAAATGCGACTCCGCGCACTCCGGAATACATATGTATACAATATAAACGTATATAACATCATATATAGGGTTGACAAACGTATATTCATGCATTATACTATGCCGTGTTCATAAACGGGGTGACGGAAATGGAATATACGTTCAGTTTCAAATTTTTAAGTACTTATGGTCAGTTTTTTATAGACGGCCTTGTGATGACGCTTAAGCTCTCGGTAATCTCCGTACTGCTCGGAACATTCTTTGGAACGGTGATGGGGCTGTTGCGGGTTTCCGGAAGCAAGCTGCTGCGTTTCCTTTCGGCAGTCTATGTTGAGTTCGTACGCGGAACGCCGCTGCTTGTCCAGCTCTATCTGTTTCGCTACGGACTGATAATTGCGTTTCCGTCGCTCAGCAAAATGAGCGTGTTTGTACCGTGTGTAATCGCTCTTGCGTTCAACTCGACAGCGTATGTTGCGGAAATCATGCGAGCGGGTATCAACGCCGTTGACGCTGGGCAGATGGAGGCGGGCAGAAGTCTTGGCCTGACACGCGGACAGACGATGCGGCGTATTATTCTACCGCAGGCATACCGCAATATACTTCCTGCGCTTGGCAACGAGTTTGTGACCATTATTAAGGAAAGCTCCATATGTTCAGTGGTAGGTGTTTTCGATCTGATGTATATGGCGGACATTGTGCGCGCTGGCACTGCAAGACCTTTTGAGCCGCTCATGGTTGCGGCGCTACTGTACATGATGCTTACGTTCCCGCTGAGCAAGCTGATGGGGCTCTTTGAGCGGCGCATGAAGAGGGGAGCAAGCGCATGAGCCAGACGATGATACAGACGCAGGCGCTGATAAAAAAATATGGACATTTGACAGCCCTTGACGGGATCGACCTTACGATTGATAAAGGCGAAGTGCTCGGAATCATCGGCCCTTCGGGCAGCGGCAAAAGCACGTTGCTGCGGTGTTTAAATCTGCTGGAGACGCCGACAAGCGGAAAGGTGATTTTTGAAGGCGTTGATATCACCAGCAAGCAGGTCGATATCAATCGTCATCGTCAGCGGATGGGGATGGTGTTTCAGCAGTTTAACCTGTTCAACCACTTAAACGTGCTGGAAAACATGATCATCGCGCCGATGATGACCAAGCATGAGTCGCGTCAGCAAGCGACGGAACGCGCTCTGAAACTGCTTGAGCGTGTCGGACTCCGGGATCGTGCAAAGGCGATGCCGAGACAGCTTTCAGGCGGACAGAAACAACGTATTGCTATCGTGCGTGCGCTGAACATGCAGCCGGACGTTATGCTCTTCGATGAACCCACCAGCGCACTCGACCCTGAAATGGTGGGCGAAGTTCTGGACGTGATGCGTTCTCTGGCGGAGCAGGGGATGACGATGGCGGTTGTAACACATGAAATGAACTTCGCCAAGGAAGCGTGCACGCGCGTGCTTTTCATGGATGAAGGAAAGATATTGGAGGATCAGACGCCTGCGGAGCTTTTCAGTAATCCGCGGGGCGAGCGAACCAAGGCGTTTCTTTCCAAGATTATCTGAACGGAACTGACAAGCAAACAATAATATATATGAAGCTAAAATGGAGGAACAATTATGAAAAGAATCATCGCAGTCGTTTTGTGTATCGCCCTTGCGCTTGGCGCACTGACCGCATGTGCCGGAACAGCAGAAACAGCTGAAGAACTGAGCAAACTTGAGCAAATCAAGCAAGCTGGCGTACTGGTGGTCGGAACCTCGCCGGACTATCCCCCGTATGAGTTTATTATCGCCGGTGAGGGCGGGGCGATGGAATATAAGGGAATCGATATCGACATTGCCAATGCAATCGCATCCGAACTGGGGGTGGATCTTAAAATCGAAGCTATGGATTTCAGCGGCCTCGACAGCGCGCTTCAAATGGGTACGATTGATGTGATCCTGGCTGCTTACAACGCAACCGACGAACGCGCGGAGGTTATGGATTTCAGCGATGTGTATTACATCGATGAGGTCTGCGCGCTGGTTATGGCCGATGCAGCGGAAGATTACACCGATATCGCGGCCAGCTTTGAAGGGAAGAAAGTAGGCGTGCAGCTTGGTACGACGCTGGAAACCGATTATTTCCCGCAGGCGACCGGCGCTGAGAAGGTTTCGCTCAAAAAGGTCACACAGTTGGTTTCCGAACTGAAGGCCGGCGCGCTGGATGCAATATTCGTTGAAAAGCCGATTGCGGAATCCTACATCAAGAATAATCCTGAGCTTGCGATTGCAGACGGAATTGTATTCAACGCGGAAGCGACCGGCTATGTGGCCGGGCTGCCGAAAGGGAGCGAAGACTTGGCCGCGGCAATTAACGCGACGATTGCTACCCTTGCCGAGAACAACGCGATTGCCGGCTTTGCCGAAGCTGCGCAGGAAATTCAGGATCAGGCAGTCCTCGACTAACCTTGCAGTACTGTAAAAAAGCGAAGCGCACGCATTGCGGGCGCTTCGTTTTTTTGTATATGCTTCCCGACGATATCCTGCAAAAATGCATGATGTCAAAGGCCACCGTGCATCTGGAAATCTTTCGTGCGGCTCAGAACGTGGCGCTATGAATTATGTTGGCTTATAGTCCGCTTTCAAGTATTTCTTCTGCCAGTTTTCCGAATAACACACATCATTTTCATCCGTCTCACATAATGCGTATAAATCGTCGCAGATCACGCGGATTACATCGCGGAGCTCTAAATGTTCAAGAAAACTGGCTGGGATTTTGTCGTAACCCAGATAAGCGCCAAGTATATTCCCGGTAAGCGAGCCGGTTGAATCGGAATCGCCGCTGTGATTGACTGAAGCTAGCAGCGCACCGCGGAAGTCGTCCCGAAAATGCAAAGAGCAGTAGAGGGCGATTGCAATCGCTTCTTCAGCGACCCAGCCTTCTCCGATTCTGGCAATAGCGGCAGCGGGGGGTTCATCGGTCTTTGACAGTTCGACGGCGCGCTCCAGAAGACCGCTCAGCGCAGCCGTCTTGGAAAAGGAGCTGAATTCCGCTTTTATTGCATAAATACAGTCTTCCGCAATGTCGAATAATGCGTTTTCTCCGGAAAAGTCACCGTACACGCACTGATTGATGATATGCACAAGCGCTCCTGCGGCAAGGAACCCGAGCTGATGACCGTGCGTCAGCGCGGCGGATCTTGCCCCCAAAAGATCGACCGTTTCGATTGGATAATGCCCGCGGTCAAAAAACAGCCCGATCGGCGCGCATCGCATCACGCCGCCACAGCCTTTGCTTGAGTTGATGGGGTGTTCCATCGTACCCATAATACCGGTGGATAGAGAACGCAGACAGGTACCGCCTGGGGCCCGTATTGAGTGCATCTGATGGGAGTTAAAAACCCAGCTGGTAACATCACGGCTCTTTTTAGGGCCGAAGCGCTGCGTGCGGTGCCAGTCCATATATGCGTTATGCAAATGCCGTTCAAGCGGGCGCTCGTCGCCTAGAAGTCGTTTGCTTGTTTCCGCAACAAGTATGCCGTTTGCGGTGAACAGCATCATCTGGGTATCGTCTGAAACAAGCGCGCAGTCGTTTTCCAGTTGGATACCGGTCAGACCGTTCACCCCGTATTGCTCGCGTATCTGCTCGATATTCAGGAACTCAACCGGATAACCGAGCGCGTCGCCGACTGCTCCTCCAAATAAACAACCCTTAAACCTATCTAGATTTTTCGTTTTCATTGAGCGCCTCCTGCTGAATCAAAGTGTTGTATGTGGGCTCATATACGACAGGTCGGTATCGCTGTTTCCACTTACTTGTTTTTTACGCGTTTTTTTGCCTTGTATTTTTTTATCTGTAATACAAGGGCGCCTACGAGCAGCAATGCCGCAATTGTCAGTATTATGCACCATTCCCAAGCGGGCATGCCGAACGGCAGTTCTTCGGTGTCGGGCTCCTGTACGGCGGGCGTGAACGTTGGTTCGGGTGTTAACGCAATGATCTGAGTTTTCAAAGAAACATCAGCCGCCGCCGTCAGCGCGGCTGAAAAAAGTGTTTTTCCGTTATGTTGAAAAGCCGCCGAACCGCAAAGATCTCCGGTACGGACCGGCGCGGTAAGCGAAGCATACTGCGTAACCACCGTTATAGTAGAAGCGTTTTCTTTAATCGTTTCGGCTTCCGTGTCTGATAAGCGAATGCTTTCAGGAGAAAACACGGCGTTCACCGGAACGCTTTCCTGTGTACCGCCGGTGACAGGCGCTTTCAGATCACAGGTGATTCCAAGGTCCTGTGCCGACACGTCGACATACCGGGTCGTCAGTGCAAGGTCAAGCAACGATATGGCGTCCCGATAAACCTGGGTCATACGGGAAAGTTTACTTCTTCCTTCAGTAAGGCCAATCAGCACGGCGACGGCGTTTGCGCCTTGCATGCTCGCCGAGGCGACAAGACATTTTCCGCCGAGTTCGGTCGACCCGGTTTTTACGCCGGTTGCAAAGGGATAGAACAGGTCGCTGTCCGGCGGATCTGAAATAAGCTTGTTTGAATTTGTCATTTTCAGTGTGCGCGAACGTACGCCGTTCGGTTCGATCGTATACTGTACGGTGGAAGCAAGCGTTCGAAACGTCTCGTTTTGCATCGCGTAACACGTCAGCACAGCCATGTCGCGCGCTGTAGAATACTGCCCGCTTTTATAAGCGCCGCTTGCATTCATAAAATTCGTACTGGTCATGCCAAGGGAAGCGGCTTTTGCATTCATCAGTTCGACAAAGCCCTCCACGCTGCCGCCGAATGTTTGCGCAAGCAGCAAAGCCGCATCGTTGCCGGATTCCAGCATCAATCCATACAGCAGTTCGCGGACGCTGAGCATTTCGCCTTTGATGACTCCCATCAGCGAATTCGTTTCTTTCATCGTTGCGGCCTGCCCTGTCGCTTCTATCTCCTGATCGAGATCATCGCATAGTTCCAGCACAAGAATACAGGTCATAATCTTCATCGTGCTGCCGGGGATCGCCTTTTCGTCCGCGTCTTTCTCATAGAAAACGACGGACGGATCGTTCTGGTCAACAACGATATAGCAGGGCGCATCCACATCAAACGGAGCGCTGCCGTCTTCCGCAAGGCTGACGGAACAGGGAAACAGCGCGACGGTGAAAAACAAAACGGCTGACAGTAATGGAATTGCGTGTTGAATTATTACTTTTTTTAATCGTACCATTTGTCAATATTTTAACATGATCATGAAATCATGTAAACGCAGTATTACAGTGGACGGGGAAGTGATCAAATAAATTTAATTGTAATCCGGTAATTAATTAGATATAATATTACGCATGATAAAGGCGATATTTTTGAAAAAAACTATGTCGGCCCTGTTGATTACCAGCGTATTGCTTGGCTCGGGTGGCTGCGTATCGGCTTCGCAGACGCAGGAAATGCAGACGCAGATACCGGAAGTAGCGCTTATTACGGCGGCGCCTGTTATAACGATTACGGACGTTGTTGCTTTACCGTTTCCCGATTCCGGAACTGTACCGCAGGGATACAGCCGTGTGCCGAGCGAAGAGGCAAGCGACTCTCTCTTTGCTTTTACCGATAATGAAGGGAACGTGCAGTACCGCGTTTTCGGCGGTTACAGCGAACTGACGGACGGTGTGGAAACACAGTCTTTTACCGGTTTTTATCCCTGCGATGAAACTGGCGCGATTCTCCCCGGCGACGATGGGTTCGTCGACGATTCGGCAGAAAGCCTTGGCATTTGCGAACCGGCTGCTTTGCCGGAAACGCTGCGGATGAAAAACGCATATCACGCACTGGAAACGACCGGGTTTTACGCGGACGAATCCGGCGATATTATTGTATATGGAACGGTTGGAGACGCTGAAGCGGCGTTTTATCCCGCTTTGGCGGAGGGTATGGCGCTTGCAGGCGCTCTGCCGCTGATGGAAACTGTTACGGTACCTTCGTATCTGCCGGAAACAGTGCCGACGAAAGACGGCGAGCGCATGTTGGTGGTTTATATCGGAACGCAGACGGTCGTTTGCTATGTCGCCGAAGACGGCGAATGGATCGAGACGCGTGTTATGATCTGCTCGACAGGCCGGAGGGCGGATATGACCCCACGCGGGACGTTTTCGTTGGTGCGTCAATATCTCTACAAAAAAATGGGACAGGTCGACGGCGAGAACGTATACTCGCAGTATGCCAGCAGGATCACAGGAAGTTATCTGTTCCATTCGGTGCCTATCGGCGGAGAAAAACGTTATTCGCCGGAATACGGCAAACGCCAGATGTTTATAAAGTACTATGAGCGGCTTGGGACGCCCGCATCGGGCGGCTGTGTGCGGCTGAGATGTATCGACGCATACTGGGTCTACATGAACTGTGATGTAGGCGATACCATTATTGTTACGGACGATAATGGCCCGGAAGCGCCGGAAATTCCCGCTTTAATTTATGAAGAACCATACATGGATAATAAACATGAATATGGCTGGGACCCGAGCGATCCGGACCCGGAGAATCCGTACCATGCTGTATATACGCCCGAAGTCGTGCTGGATGGACTGGTGATCGATAAGTCTGTTGACGACGGGATTGAAGACACCAGCAACTGAACGTTCGTCTGCGGTTACGTGTTCGTATACTCAGGCGACAGTCAGCGGGGGTGTTACATAGCGGCAAACGTTGTGTGCAGGCAGCTAACGAAATATCCTAAAAACACGTATGATTTTAGGGTTTTAGGCGGAAAATCGCTTTGACATTACAAAACCGCCATGATATTCTATAAAAAAACCAACGGAGGAGACAGATATGAAAGCGCCTGCGAAGAGTTTTATGCGGCAACTGCAATCCAAGGACATCAAATTCGATTCAAAAGAGATTGACAACGGCAAAGACTGGGTGATGGTTCGCTTCACAGGGAAGAACTGTCCCGCCATCACGACGCAGTTTTTCTTTGATGCGGACGGCCAGAGCGTGAGCGCTAAGTGCTTCACGATCTGTCAGGTCCCGAAGGATAAACGTGCCGGTATGCTCGAGACGGTCAATACGCTCAACGTGAAATACCGTTGGTTGTCGTTCTACATTGACGACGACAGCGAAGTGACCTGCAATGCCGACTCGGTTCTCAATGCGGATACTTCGGCCGAAGTTTGCTTCAATCTCCTCGTCCGTTTTATCACGATTGTAGACGAAGCTTATCCGGAGCTAATGAAAGCTCTTTGGAAATAACCGGATTCGTTTTTCAGCAGGGCCGCCGGACTTGTCCGGCGGCTTTTTTTGTTGGTGCAGCGTTCGTTCAGACCAGCATTTCGATATGCGATGTTGCGACGCCCGATTTACCGCACAAGCCTGTTTCGCAGTCGATGGGGGAATGAACGTTAAACAGAAACCTTTCGAGACTGTACTTTCGATCGATTCCGCGTGCATATTCTTCCGAAAGGCGCGCCAGAATCACTATCCCGACCGTCAGCGGCAGCGCTCCGTCCGCAAGCCGCGCCGTTTCGGCAAGCGTGCATTCGAGCGAAAGGAAGCTCTCTCCGATGCGCGGGGCGTCTATTTTCTCGCACGGCTTGCAGGTAAATCCACACACGGCGAACTCGTTCGTACTGTCGCTGTTGTATTCCACCGCGCGCATCATGGAAGCATAGTGCTCCGCTGGCAGAAAATTGATACACAAGCATTTCTCCCGAACGATATTCCGGTATGTGTGACAGCGTTCAGTCAGTCCGCCGAGCACAGCGTAATAGCCGTCTTTCCCGCTAACGAAAGAGCTCCAAGACTGCGGGCAGACGTTCGGCACGCCGCCGTCCTTGTAAGTCGTTATGACGAACAGCGTCTGCGGGATTCCGCAGACGAATTCCAAATGCGAAAACACGTCGAACTGCCCGGGCCAGCCGGGTTAAAAGTGCGAAGGACATCGCGAACCGATTACGATTTCCATGATGAACCTCCGTTTTTATTGCAGAACCTTGTTAAGGTTCAGTATAGCATAATCGCCGTCCTGCGGCCAAAACGCCGCGTGCCGCAGGATGCATACGCCGGCAAAGTGAAAATAAGCCGGTTTTGTTCGGAAACATTCTATTGACACATGCATCTTTTTTCGGTATCATATTGCCTGCAGCCTCGCCCAGTTCGTCTAGTGGCCTAGGACGCCGCCCTCTCACGGCGGTGACAGGGGTTCGACTCCCCTACTGGGTACCAAAACCGCTTTGAGCCGTCCGAATCAACAGGACGGCTCTTTGCTATTACAGCGGCGACCTTCAAGGAGGTATAACAGTGTTTTTAGAAACCATTGCACAGGTCAGGCCGAACGACGACCTGGTAGAAAGTGGTTACTTTGAGAACGAAACCGTTACGGAGGCGGACTGCTCAAAAATCGATTTCAAGTCGACGCGGTTCGTCGGATGCAAGTTTGAAAAATGCAATTTCCGTCGTGCTGGATTTTACGCCACCGTGTTTTCAAAGTGTGATTTTTCCAACTGTTCGTTTCCGGAGAGCTACTGGAAGCAGTCGCGCATAGAGGACGGCAGGGGAGACGGCGCGGATTTCAGCGAAAGCCACTTTAAGGAAACGACGTTCTCAGGCTGCTCGCTTTGTTTCACAAACTTTACAAAATCCGTCTGGGAAGTTTGCCGTTTAGGAGATTGCCTCTGCAAGGAAGCGTTTTTCATGGAATCCCGGCTAAGAAAATTCGTATTGAGTAAGACGGATTTGACGCGAGCTGATTTCTTCCATACGCCGCTTAAGGGAGTCGATCTTTCGGGTTGTGTTATAAAAGGCCTCACGGTGTCCGACTCGTTCCACGAATTACATGGGGCAAAGATTGAAGCGTTTCAGGCAATCGATCTCGTGTCGCTTCTTGGCGTAACCATCGTCTGATGAAATGCAAGAAAAATCGGATTAGATAACGCTTTGTCATATCGAATCTGTAACGGACCACACATTGCAAGACACGGCGAATGTGCATGAATGCACCTGGCAGGAGTCACACAAAGCGATTTGCGCGCCGGAGTTCGTTGCGAAACACACGCTTTCGCATCAGATTGAATTCCTAAAACGCGAGATGTAACTTATGTTTTTACGGCATACATCAGCGTTTCTGGTTTTGATAAAGTTCCTCTGTAGCAAGCGCAAATTTTGTGACGGAAAAATCGCAGGCGTACGGATAACAGTACCAGGTGTCCTCCAGCGTGTTTAAATCGATGCAGTCGCCGTATTTCTCCAGATAATTATACTCGATATGACACGAATAGAGCGACTGGACAGGTTTGTCCATTTTAAACGTTCCGTAAGGTCCGGTTACACGCACGTGAAATCCGTTTTCATTGTGCGTTAGCAGCCCTTCGCCGAGATGAATGTACCCCTCCGCATTCGGCAGCGATTCCACGCGGACAGGGCACGTAACGGCATAGGTTCCGCCGGCCACTTCATTTCGCACATTTTCACGTTCCCATTCATACCAATCCGGAATATGGGAAAACTCCGTTTCGCCGTTGTCGGCGCTCAGCACGCCAAGATCGTCCATCGTCCAGCTCTTGCCGCAGGCTGCGCAGGAGAGTTTCATTCCTTCCGAGTGCATACGGTATTCCGCTTTGCAGGAGGGACACTGATAAAGAACCTTGTGAAGGCCTTCCGCACGTTTTTTGTAAGGCGTGCGTACGCCGTTAACCCGCTGCCAGAGGTAATCGTCATAGGTGAACGCCTGGCGAATACGATTGTTGATCTCCTCCGTTGCGGCGTCTGCCAGTTCGTCCGCCGTAAAAAGCTGCGTCATGACGGCTTCCGTACGGTAAACGCCGCGATCCCGCAGATTCCAGAAAGGCGAGTTCACGTGGTGTCCTTTCATAATCAGCGAGACGACCGGTACTTTGAGCAACTGGCAAAGCTTTCCGAGGGATTCCGGGAGGATGGCGTTTGTTCCACAGAGCGAGTAGCGCGCCTCGGGGTAAAGCACAGCGATGTCGCCGTTACGGACGACGCGGTTAAGCTGACGCACGAGAATTGCGTCGTTGGTGAATTTGCGCTTACAGATGCAGCCGACCGTTCGCAGAAGTCCCTCGCGGCTCTTGAATCCTTTCTTCGTTGGGGCCGTGAAGCCGTCTATCGCGACAACGTAGTTGGCGCGGTGCGGGAATACTGCGGCGGTGGTAACTTTGAAATCGAGGAACGCGTTATGGTTGCACAGCAACAGATACGGCGGCTTCAGCCCAGCCGTGCGAACTTTTGTAATCTTTGCTCCGTGCCGCCATACTGCGGGAAAGCTGATCAGCCATGCAAGCAGCCGCAGCTTTTGACGCTTGGGTCGGACGAGCATATCGAATCGCGGAAACGTGTCAGTCAAGGAAACTCCTTCTCCGCGGCAGCCACAGTGCGTGCGGATTGTTAAGTATGCGCTGATTATAGGATCGCAGCGTATATATGTCAATGGAAACGAAATGAAGAAACACAAAAAGGACCTGCATCCTTGCCGCAGCGGTGCAAAATCAGTACGTTGCATGCTATGCTGGATTGCCGCGCCGGCCGCCGATCGATTTGCAGTGATCGAATCATTTATGATCTGAGCTTAAAAGCGTAAGCGTATCCTCCATCGGTAAAACCTGCGCAAGCGGTTCGTTCCAGATCAGTTTTTCATAGTAATGGACAAGCTTCTCTCCGCTGAGAAGTGGGTTTGCATATGTCGTCGTCGCTCCGGCGGGTATTACAACATCGTAACCGTTTTCAAACGCAACCTTGCAGGTGGTGTCGATACAGTATTCCGTCTGCATACCGCAGAGCACGATTCGTTCGACATCCTTCAGCTTTAGGTACTCCTGCAAGCCGGTTTTGAGGAACGAACTGGGAAAACGCTTGTCAAACACTTTTTCGCCGGAGCGTGGCCGGATCGAGCGATGCAGCCGCCATCCTTCGCTCCCTTTGGCGAGAACGTCTTCGGGACCGCCGTCATGCCGCATATAAACGACCTCCGTGCCTGAAGTATGCGCGCGATCGATCAACATTTTTAAATTGAGCAGAAATTCGTCCGCACGTACGGGATTTGCGTCGATCAGCGCCTGCTGAACGTCAACAACGAGCAGTATTGTTTTCATCGTAGTTCCTCCACTTAATAATAGAATCCTGTGAACTGCGAAAGCGTTAGCTGTCGCGGTAGTCCGTCAGGATGTGCTGCGCGTCGCAAAACGGTTTATCAAGGGACTTGCCGCAGCGGCATAGAACGACGCGGTTACGGACCTCGTAAGGCGCACCGTCCGACGATTCAATCGGAATGCCACCCTTGACGAAAATTCCGGCGCTGACATGCTCTTCCGGATCCTGCAGTATTTCGATGGCCGGTTCGTGGTCGGGCTCGTGTTCCGCGCCGTCCTTTTCAACCGCCGTCAGACGGCCGGAGGGGCATTCGCTGGCGGCGATGATCGCCTCGGCACGGCTCTGTAAAGAATCGGAATCTTCTGTGAGTTCCCATGCATCGCCAGCGTCGCGATGGCAAAACCTTGCGAACGCGCAACGTCCGTCGTCAAGCATGTCCAGTCCGCCGCCGATCAGAATCGCGGCGCGTTTATGGTAACTTTCCCGGGAAGCGGTTTCCGTGCCGTCAAAACAGGCAGATTGGTGAGAACCGTCGCAAAAAGGCGGCGTAGTCGTCCTTCCGCAGCGGCAGAGCGCATATGTTTCCGCCTGCGGAAGCGGCCTTCCGGGTTTATACTCGTAACCGTCGCCTTTCGGGGTAATGACGCTTTCTCGCAGCGGTACGCCGCCAGAAACGATATACGGACCGTTGCGGACAATCTTTATCTTCATGTCGTGCCGTCTTTTTGGGGGAGAAATGCATTTGCGAAAGTTTTTTCTTTCTCCAGAAATCGCAGGAAGGCATCCGCCTGCTTTTGCAGATACGGCGCGCTGGCGGTTAGTGCAAGATGGCCGTTCGTATCCGTTTGATCTTCGGCGTTCGGAATGGTGAGGCGGGGGATGTTCATGACGCGCATATTCAGCGTGCTGAGCAGGGAAACGAGGTGGTCCTGCGCGATGCCGGTACCGCTCATGCCCGGCGTAACGCCGCTGATTGCAACCGGCTTACGGGAGAGTACCCGACGCTTTGTTCCTTCGACCGGGCGCGAAAGCCAGTCGATCAGATTCTTCAAAACGCCCGGGAAAAAGTGGTTGTATTCCGGAGTGAAAAACCAAACACCGTCAGCGGTGCCAATCGTTTTGCGCACACGGGCGACAGGCTCCGGCGCGGGATATTCGATATCCTGATTCAGCAGCGGCACGTCTTCATATTCGAGCAACTCGAACGCGGCGCGGTCGCCGACCGCTGCTTTGGCAAGGACCGCGAGCTGTCGGTTATAGGAGTCCTTTCGCAGAGAACCGACGACAGCGACAATTGATAAGGAATTCATAGGCAACCTTTCTTGAGCGTTTTTTATTTTCGCCACTATTTTATCATGACAAACGGCTGGCGTTTATGAAAAAAAAGGATATTATGAAGGTACTGGGGTGTGTTACTAAAGCCTGAAAGATGCAGTTATGCTGGATCGGCTTGCAGATTGAGACGAAAAACACAGGCGCAGCGGTGCTGCGGCGAGGCTTTTCAACGAAAATATGCATGTCGAGGCGGCGGAAATGCGCTTTTGTGATTTTAAAAACGCACCCTAATGTACGTTCAATTTTAATTTTGTTAGAACAATTGCCGTGATTTCCCGCTCCGGCACGGATTGGTCGAAGCGGATCTGCACAGTGGCTTTCCCGACATGGTATCCCTTTTCAGAAAGCGCTGATGCAATCTCTTCCGTCAGAGAATCCGATCCAAATCCAAAGCTTACATGGCTCTGATAGGCGGCAAACCCGCCCAAAGCGTCGCGATGTCGGTAAAAGGGGACGCCATACATGATTTTTTCTTCCGCTTCGGGTACGTTCAATAGGATCAGCGCGCGAAGACGGTTCATTATTTGCTGCGCGGCCTCCGGAAATTGTGCAATATACGCATCTACACTTTTTACGACTGCTTTCATAACGCTCCTTTCCTGCTGAAAGGCATTTCGTGTTCTGATGTGGGAAAAGATTCAACCATCCAGTTCGATCGAAGAAGAGATGTAATAGTGAAAGCCATGTGCGGAACAATAGGTTTGAATTCTTTTTTCGACGACGTTCGATTCTGCATATTCCGTGAGATAAACCGAAAGACCTTTTTCGGCGCATTTTTCGAGGTGTTCACAGTAATACAGCGTGTTCTCTTTGGTTTGGAGAATGAGGCGGGAGTTCGAAAAATCAATGTGTGTAAAAACGCACTCCTGGTTCACTGCAGAGATCTGCACAAGAGGTTTGTCCGGCGAGAGCACCGCTTTTTGCACGAACACATCCCCGCCGTTTATGACGACGTCCAGTCCGTATATTCCAATATCGTTTATAATATCGATCAGACCGTTAAAAATCCTGTCGGTGGGGAAGACGTCATACACGTCCGCATTGTCCAGGAAGAACCCGTCCACGCCCTTACCAGCCAGCGCCAAGGCGGAATCCGCAAGAAACGACTGCCAAGCGGGCAGGGAAACGTCCATCCAGTATTCGTCCGGCCAGTTCTTGTAAGGTGCGAGTGTGTTGTTCTGAAACGTCTCATAGCCGTCTCGAAAGGTCTCTACCGAGCCGATATTGAGATAGGACCATACTGTTTTTGCTCCGTTTTCGCGCAGCGTGGTGATTTGCGCTTTTGTATAATACGCCGCGTCGATTACGATCGTTTCATATCCGGTCATTTTATTTGCATCTTCGAAATCGACGCCAAGGAATACGCCATACGCTGTTCTTGCCGGCTGTCGCGCATGTAAACAGCCGGGCAGGCAGGCGAGTGCCAAAACCGTCACAAGCATGAAAGGAACGCGTTTCAATCTCATAAGGGCACCCGCACCGCCAGTGTTTTTGTCATTATACCACGATACTGAGGCAAGCAGACAACGCCCTCGTCATGTGATGCAGACATTTTTGCAGTACATGCGCTGGGAGAAGCTGTTTTCATGGCGTGATTTCCCATTCGACTTTATAAGTTCCGTCGATTACGACATAATCCAGCCCATAGTGTTTACAGAGAGCCAGATTGCCTGTATTTTCCGCGATCATTTTTTCTTTGGATAACTGCGCGGTGAAAAGGCGCGATTCAATTTTATTTGCATGCCTGCATATTCCGTCGTAATGTGTTTTAATGTAGTTTTCACTGAAAATCAGGCACACGTATCGGATATGACGCAAATACGCGGGTTGGAAATCAGACTGAAAGTTAAACGGGAGATAACAGCCCTCGACAATCAGATCCTGTTCATTTTCAACTGCGGTCTTAATCATTTCACGTACGACAGGCCACAGGTAGTCCGTCAACTCATTCCAACTGCTTTCCGGTGTGAGTGTGCAATACCCGCTGCGGATGAGTCCCATCTTTAGATGGTCGATCGAGAGATAGGGATAATCATATTTTTCAAGCAGTTTTTGCGCAAGCACCGTTTTCCCGGTATGCGTGCCGCCCGCGACTAATACAATCATAAAGAAATCCTCAATTTGTCAGAAAGTATTTGTTGTCAAAGACAACAAGCCATAACTCGTGTAAATTCTGTAGCATGTTTTGCGGATTACCCGCAAAAAAGCGGCATATCACGATCTGTCAAAACGCTGCAGCGTATGACAAACGGTCTGCAGGCGTTTGTATAAGAACAGCAATCCGGACTGTTTTCGAACACAAAATCAGATCCCGACAGCAGGCGGCGCATGGCGCAGATCGTATTTCTCACGGTAATAATCAAGCATTTCCGAAAATTCCGGAACGCCGTGCAGAAACTCGTATTCCGGCGCCTGTTCCAGCGTCATGAGCAAAGGAGCTAAAAAGCGCAGGTTAAATTCCGTCGTGCTTTCCTTGTCCGGTATATGGCTGAACAGTGGCGAAAGGCGGCTGCTAATGGGTTTGACGGCGGCGTCCAGCATCGATTTCAGCGCTTCTATACTATGTGGCGCGTCTTTAAGGGCAACGGCCGTCTCCAGCGGTGCAATGTTCGACCAGTATTCGCCGAGCTGGTAGGCTTCACATTCCTTCTTAGCACACTCTGCGAGCGCTTGTGCGCCCGTTTCGTCGCCTTCCTGCACCGCGAGCCGTATCAACCGACAAAGCGTAGCCTGATGGTCCTGCACGCTTTGAAACAGTTTGCGCTCCATGAGCTCCGCCGCTTTTGAGGTGCATCCCTGCCGGCTCCAGATATCGGCCTGCATACCGCGTTTGTCCATGGCATTCCATTCCGGCAGCGCGTCCAGATATTCCTGCGCCTTGCCGGCCTCACCTCGTTCGATCAGTTTTGAAGCAAGCAGGTATTTTGCGCGAATGGACAGCAGGGGATCGTCGCTTTTTGCAACACGCTCGTACAGCGCAAGAATTTGCTCACGGTAAGGTTCCCTTTCCGCTTCTGGCAACTCGGAAAGCATCAATGCACCGTCCAGAAGCAGTACCGTTGAATGCAACAATTCGACACAACCCGGATATTCTTGCAGTTTATTTATTGCCTGAGTATACCCCTGCTCGAAGCTGCCAGTTTTCAGGCGCTCCGCAACATTGTTGAGAAAAAGCGTGATCTCTTCCTTGGAGAGGCACTCCTGAAACTGCAGAAGCGTATTCGGGTCTGTTTTGAGCAGCCGGGCAAGGGCGGGAAGTAAAGCGATGTCCGGGCACGTTATTCCTCTTTCCCATTTGTTGACGGCAGGCGTTGAAACGCCAAGATAGTTTGCGACCTGCTCCTGCGTAAAGCCTATCGCTTTACGGCGTTCACGCACGATATGTCCTATTGCCATTAAATGCACCTCCTACTATTGGGGAAAGGCCTTTTCATGTCCTAATGGTATCAGGAAAAAATATTTGAAGCAATTGAACATATGTTAACTTATATTATGTATGTGTTAACCGCTAATTAACTTCTGTGATAAAATAATTCGTTCAGCGCATCGAAGGTTACATGGTACAATGAAACCTGCGGCTGCTTTGCGCATGCAACCAACAGTTGCATAACTGCAAGCCGGCGTAGGTTGCTTCGCAACCGCAGACTTTGTTAAGCTCGGGCAGTCAAAGAACGGAAGGGAGCTAATTGTATCGATTATGAAACTATCAGAAAAGATCTACTATTGCCGTACGAAAGCGCGGCTGTCGCAGGAATCGCTTGCGGAAAAAGTCGGCGTGTCGCGACAGGCGGTCAGCAAGTGGGAAAACGGGGACGCGGAACCGGAGATCGGCAAGCTGCGTTTGCTGGCTGAAGCGTTCGGCGTCACGGCGGACTGGCTGCTAAGCGACGCGCAGCCGGAAGAAGAAGCGGCAGATCCTGCGCCGGCAGAGTCTGCACCTCACTTAAACTGGGTGGATTCAATTCCTGGCGTGCTGGGGAAACTGCTTCGCCGCTACGGGTGGCTTTTCGGCGTGTATCTCGCCGTTGGGGGAGCGGGATTTGCGATTATTGGCGGATTGGCGCGCTATATTTCCCGTCAGATGTTTGCAGGGTTTTCTGGTGATCCGTTCTCCGGTATGAACAGTACATTTTCCGGCGGAACCGTCTACTTTGACGAGTTTGGCAACATGATCAGCGGCACAACGTCCCATTTTTCTGCCAATAATCCCGTTGCGATTATGGGAACGGTCATCCTTGCAATCGGGA
>CAYTHS010000027.1:0-25686 GCA_964437665.1 uncultured Oscillospiraceae bacterium | reverse complement strand
CTGCGCCTGCGTTTTTCGCCTCAATCTGCAAGCCGATCCAGCAAAACTGCATCTTTCAGACTTTAGAAACGCACCCTAATTCGAATCACAAAAATATTTTTCTTTCTTGAAAATATTCACAGCGCACCCTGTACGCTCACGGTGGTAAACGTCCGGAATGTATGCTGGAGTTTCTCACGCCGCAGAAGCGGCATGAGCGTGCGCACCACCTGCATACGCGTGATGCCGGTCAGTTCCAGCATCATTTCGGACGCGGCCTGGACGGACGGCGATTCATCGAACACGATCTTCAGAACGTCTTGTTTCAATTCAAAACGAATCAGCCGCGTAAAAGGCGTTTCGATGAAGTGCACCACCGCGTTGATCATCCATCCACCGTCGTCAAGCCGGCCGATCTGAGCGGCGCTCCGGATTGCAAACACATCCCCGCGCTGGGAAACGTTCCCGGCGGTATAGCCATTCTCCCGCAGCACGATATGGTGCGTATACGCACCCTCGACCAGCTCGATCAGCACCCCGTCGTCCTCGGTTCTCCGGAACACAGTCTGCGTAAGCCCCGTCGTAAAATTATTGTGCACGCTCTGCAGAATCATTGGGAACACCCCGCCTGCGTTTTTCGGAAAGTTATACACCCTCCCGTCAAGCGCCCCGGCAAGCTCACGCAGCGGAACCGACCTTCGCTGCGGGTCGTAACCCGGTGCGCGCAGGCGCACGCTCAGGCTGTTCAGCGTTACCCGCAGCGCCTCACGCCCCGCCCTGTCCGCAGGCAGCGGCGGGTCCTGCGCGCTGTCCAGCGCAGCGGTCGCCAATTCAAGCACGCCGCCGTTGGCAAACAGACGGGACGTGCCGGAAAACAGCACCACGAGCGCGTTGCGGTCCGGCAGCGCAAGCATGTACTGGCCGAACGCGCCGTTAAAGAGAAAAGCCCCTTCTCTAGCCGTCATCCAGATCTGATGCCCGTAGCCGAAGGTGATTTCACCGTTCGGCGTGTCGATCTGCGGCCTTGTCGCCTCCTCAATCCATTTTCGGCTAACGAGTTGTTTCTCTCCGTTCTTTGTACTCCACCGGCCTTTGTTGAGATACAACTGTCCGATCTTTGCAACGCTTTCCATCGTCAGCGAGAGTCCCCAGCCGCCCTTTTCCGTTCCGCCGGGACAGGTCTCCCAATAATGCTGCTCAATTCCGAGCGGTTCGTAGAGCCGCGGCGTCAGATACTCCGTAAGCGTTTGCCCGGTTTTTCGCCGGATAACGGCGGCGAGCATGTACGTGTTCATGGAATTATATTCAAACGCCGTGCCGGGCGTAAATTTCACGCCTGCATGCAGGAATTCACGTTCCCAGTCGGCACCTAAAGCCGAGCCTGCTTCATTAAAGAGCGATCCCGTACTCATGCCAAGAAGATGCCGGACGGTCATCTGGTATGCGGGATGCCGTTCGTTCTCCGGCATTTTGTCCTGAAAAATATCACAAAGCCGTTCGTCAAGGTCCAGTTTGCCCTCGTCGGCAAGCATGCCGATCGCGGTGGATGTAATACTCTTGCTCAGCGAATACAGTTGATGCGGCAGTAAAGCGTCATATGGCTTCCAGGCAGCTTCGGCGATAACCCTGCCGTTGCGGACAACCATCATTTCCTGCGCACATGCGGCCGGGTCGGCCCGAATCGAATCGAATAAAACCCCGATTGCACGGGACGAAACGCCTTCGGTTTCCGGCGTGGACCGCGGCAGCGGCCGCCCGTCCGGCTTTGGCTTGAACGCAGGCTTCTGGCGGGTATGCTGATATGTGTAGAGATGCTGGGTGTCCTGCTTCAAGAATTTCCAGATCAGATCCATTGCCCGCTTCTCAAGCGTAAGGTCCACCTTCTCCATCTCTTTGCGGAAAAGACCCCTTTTTCGCTTCAAAAGCGTGCGGTCAAGCGAAGCGAGTTCTTCATACCGTGCGGCAACGCGGTCCATCACCGAATCCCATGAAACGGCGGCGATTTGACGCGTTTGTTTGCGCATGTCCCGTATTCGTTTTGGCGAGGAAAGATACTGCGCAATCACGTCCGCCATGCTCTCCGCAGTATCGCCGCAGATCAGCCCGTTTACACCGTTTTCAATCTGCGCCGACTGTGTGCTGCCGGCGTCGACCAGCGAAGGCGTCCCCTGCGCCGCCGCTTCCCGAACGGCAAAACCGGCGCTGATCTGCCGTGCGGGGAACAGGCAAAGCGCGCTTTCGGCGTAGAGGCCGCCAAGCAGCGCTTCGTCCGTTACATATCCTAAAAAGCGCACCGTCCCGGTCAATCCCATGGCAAGCATAAGCTCCCGCGTGTGCTTTTCGTCCGGCCCGCGTCCCGCAAACAGCAACTGAAACCTTACCCCGCGTTCTTTCAGAATCGCCGCGGCTTCCAAAACGCGCGTCAAATTTTTCTGCCGTTCCAAACTCCCTGCAACCAGCAGCGCCGGAGCGTCCGTCAGGTGGAACTCCCGGCGCGCGCGCCGCCGGTCCCGGCTGTCGGCCGCATTAAGCTCCGTCCCGTTGTCGAACACCTCGACGTTCCCCTGGAATCCGCGTTCCAGCAAAAGCTGACGTGCCTCCTCGCTGACCGTCCATATCTCGTCGCACCGGCTGAAATAATCGAACGCAAAATATTTGGTCAAAAGCGTCTCGCGTTCGCTTCCCTGGGCGGTGAGATACTCGCGAATGTACTTCGGATGAAACGTACCCACAAGCGGAACGTGCAGTTTATCCGCCAGACGCACAGCCTCCATCCCTGCAGGCCCAGGACTGTGCGTATGGATCACATCAAATCTCATCGAGCCCACGCGGGCGAGATAGTGCATGTCCAGCGCGGCGACTCCCGTTTTCGACGGCTGCCCCGGCACGGACAGCGTGATAAAATCCAGTATCTCAAAGGGAAATCTCCCCCGGTTACCGGTTTCAGCCATCGGCGTAATAACGCTTACGTCGTTGCCGCGCATGGCGAGCGTGCGCGCGTATGCGTAAGCTACGCGCCCCACGCCGTCGGTGACCGGCAGAAAAGAATCCGTGCATTGCGCAATTTTCAGCATACAAATCCTCCGTCAATCGATATTTTACCATATCTGCGGTATGCGCCGCCATCCGCATCGAACGTTCGCGGCCGCGGCACTATAATCCTTTCAGTTTTACTTTGACGCGCCGCCACGTGCACTATATAATTGTTGTCACTAGGGTGTGTTTCAAAAGCCTGAAAGATGCCGTTTTGCTGGATCGGCTTGCAGATTGAGACGAAAAACACAGGCGCAGTGGTGCTGCGGCGAGGCTTTTCAACAAGAATATGCAAGTCGAGGCGGCGGTAATGCGCTTTTGTGCTTTTTGAAACGCATCCTAAGCAGCCGGAAGCAAAAACGTTTCCGGCTGTTGCCTTCACAGACAAGGCAGATTCAGCGGCGCCGTCTGCGGCGGATATCGCTGCGACAACGTCCCAATTTCACGTTGTGTTAACAGCAACGCTACGTATCAATGTTGATTTCTCATCGGGGATAGGGTATATTGATTCCAGTTGTTCACCGGTTTACGCGCGGTCTTTTCCAAGCGTAATGTCCGTTTTTCTTTTATACAATCCGGCAATCGTATGCCACAATAAAATTCCAAACTGGGGGCGTTGTATTTTGGAGACAAAAAAGATGGATCGGCGCGTTCGAAAAACCCGTATGCAGCTGCGCGCCGGATTGACTCAACTCATGAAGGAAAAACCCATCAAGGATATCACCGTTCGCGAACTGGCGCAGCTCGTCGATATCAACCGCTGTACGTTCTATCTGCATTACCGAGATATCTACGATATGGTGGCGCATGTGGAGCAGGAAGTTTTTTCCGAGTTCGAAGCTTTGGTGGAGAAGTACCCGCCGCTTGAAATTCAAAACAAACCGCTTCCCATGCTGCTTGACCTTTATACGTATTTTGCCGACAATTCGGACCTCTGCACTGTTTTTTTGAGTGGAAACGGCGATATCACGTTTGTAAACAAACTTATCGGCCTGATCCGCGACCGTGTTTTGGAATACTGGCTGCAGGAACGCAATCTGGACGCCGAGCATTTCGATTATTATTTTTCCTTCATAGCCACCGGCTGTATCGGCATTATCCGTGAGTGGTTCCTGCGCGACATGCATGAATCCACGGCGGAAATGGCCAGGATCACGGAACAAATGATCCTCCACGGCGCAACAGCCGTCAGCAAAGAATCATAAACCCGGGTTTTCCGCGCTGCGGAAAACATGCAGCGTTTCCTCCACGGATACGCGCCTGAAAGGAAATCATCGATATGCAAGAACACTCCCCTTCGAAAAGACCGCTGATCTATTACGCCATCATCGCGGCCATCAGCCTGCTGCTGCTCAACGCGTTGGTTTTTCCGCAATTGCTGGAAGCCGAGGTTAAGGAAGTCGGCTACAACGAATTCCTCACCATGGTCGACGCCGGCGACGTAACGGAAGTCGCGCGGGACGACGATGCCGGCACCATTACTTTCACCACCGAAGAAAGCGGCGAAACAAAGTATTATAAAACGGGAATCTGGCCTGACGACACGCTTCTTACGAGGCTCGATAAGGCGGGGGTGGAATTTTCCGCCAGCATCCCGACCCAGACGTCCCCGCTAATCGGTTTCCTGATTAGTTGGGTGCTGCCGATCCTGATTTTCGTTTGGCTCGGCCGCTTTATGATGAAACGCCTGCAGAGCAGCATGCCTGGCGGAATCGGGAACGCGCTTTCATTTGGTAAAGCCAACGCAAAAATCTATGTGGAAGCGCAGACCGGCAAAACGTTCGACGACGTAGCCGGTCAGGACGAAGCAAAGGATGCGTTGCTGGAGCTGGTTGATTTCCTCCATACTCCCGAGCGCTACGCCGATATCGGCGCAAAGCTTCCCAAGGGCGCCCTCTTAGTCGGTCCGCCGGGCACCGGTAAAACACTGCTGGCCAAGGCCGTTGCAGGTGAAGCGAACGTACCGTTTTTCAGCATTTCAGGTTCCGAATTCGTCGAGATGTTCGTCGGTATGGGCGCGGCGAAGGTGCGCGACCTGTTTTCACAGGCCGAACAGAAAGCGCCCTGCATCGTATTCATCGACGAAATCGACACTATCGGCAAACGGCGCGACGGCGCGATGGGCGGCAACGACGAACGCGAGCAGACGCTCAACCAGCTGCTTACCGAGATGGACGGCTTCGACGCACGCAAGGGCGTCGTCATTCTGGCCGCGACAAACCGGCCGGATTCTCTCGATCCCGCACTGTTGCGGCCCGGTCGTTTTGATCGCCGCATTCACGTGGAGCTTCCCGATCTAAGGGGCCGTACGGATATCCTGCGCGTACACGCACGCGATGTGAAAATCGATCCGAACGTGGACTTCGAAGCGATCGCCCGCGCCACAAGCGGCGCTTCCGGCGCGGACCTTGCCAACATCATCAATGAAGCCGCGCTCCGTGCCGTCCGTTTGAAACGGGACGTTGTGGAGCAAAGCGACCTGGAAGAAAGCGTCGAGGTCGTCATCGCCGGTTATGCGCGCAAAAACGCCGTTATTTCGCCCAAGGAGAAGCGCATCGTCGCTTATCACGAAATCGGGCACGCGCTGGTCGCCGCATCTCAGACGGATTCCGCGCCGGTGCATAAGATTACCATCGTGCCGCGTACTTCCGGCGCGCTTGGCTACACCATGCAGGTGGACGAAGCCGAGCACTATCTTATGACCAAAGAAGAAGCGGAAAACAAGATCACAACGCTCACGGGCGGACGCGCTGCGGAAGAGCTGGTCTTCGACACCATCACTACCGGCGCGAGCAACGATATCGAACAGGCCACCCGTATCGCCCGCGCAATGGTCGTGCGCTACGGCATGAGCAGCGCGTTCGGCATGGTCGCGCTCGAGTGCAAATCCAACCCCTATCTCGGCGGCGACGGATCGTTGACCTGTTCGTCCGAAACGGCGGCCAAAGTGGATGGCGAAATCGTCTCCATCGTGGAAGCCGCGCATAAAAAGGCGCTTTCCATCCTCAAGAAGAACGAAGCCGCGCTCCATAAGCTCGCTGCGTATCTGCTCGAGCGCGAAACCATCACCGGCGAAGAATTTCTCGCCATGCTGCGCGGACTGCCGGAGCCGGGACACGCCCAGCTCAACGCCTGACGGACCGCCATAACCGCATCTCACGGCGCCGCCTTTTCGTAGCGGCGCCTTTTTGTTTTCGCAATTTTCCTCTCTGTGGTTGACAAACCTTTCCAGTACGTTATGATGAAATTACAGTTGCAATTCAACACACAAGTCGCTTTTTTATGCAGGTTCCAATATAAGCCGTGCTTCGTTTTCCCAAAGTCTGAATGCAACCGGTAACCCAACCGTAAAGGAGGAAAATAATGGCAAAATACGTTTGTCCCATCTGCGGCTACGTCTATGACGAAACCGCCGGCAACCCGGACGGCGGCGTCGCTCCCGGCACCAACTGGGAGGACCTGCCGGAGGATTGGGTCTGTCCGCTCTGCAGCGCGCCCAAGGCGATGTTTACCCGCCAGCCGAGCGACGAGGAATCCGCGCCTGAAACGGAACGCACGCCCGGTCCGCCTTCCCCCAAGCCGTCGGCGTCTGAAGAAGACGATCTGCGCGAGCTTTCGTTTGACGAGCTGAGCGCGCTCTGCTCCAATCTGGGCAAAGGCTGCGAAAAGCAATACCTGCCGGAAGAAGCGGAGCTGTTTTTCCAGCTTGCAGCATATTATGATAAGCGCCGACCTTCGGCGGAGACGTCAACGTTTTCTCAGTTGGCCGCACAGACGGAAGCGGACCTAATCCGCGAATATCCCGCCGCAAAACAGACCGCCTCGGAACTCGCCGACCGCGGCGCGCTCCGCGCGCTCGTCTGGAGCGAAAAAACGTCCCGCATTCTCGTCTCCCTTCTGAAAAAATACGAAACGAAAGGCGACGCTATGCTGGAAAACACAAATGTTTACGTCTGTGAAATCTGCGGGTTTATCTATGTCGGCGACACGCCGCCTGAGATCTGTCCTGTATGCAAAGTGCCGAGCCTGAAGCTCAGGCGCGTAGAAAAGGAGGCAATTTGATGCACGCGGTAAGAAATATCCGGTTATGTACGAAAGACTGCCTCTGCCTCTATGTCTGCCCGACCGGTGCGACGGACACGGAAACCGGGCAGATCGACGCTGAAAAATGCCGCAGCGGGTGCCGCGCATGCGTGGACGCGTGTCCCTCTCATGCGATTTCACTCGTTCCGGAAACGTACCCGCCGCCGCAGGAAAAATGTGCGTCCGCCGCCGGGCGGGTAAGCGCGCTGGCGGCAAGCAAGGCGCGTCAGGCGCATTCCGCCGCGGCGATACAAGCCGCGGCAAAGTCCCCCGCCGAACGCCGGTTTGCAAAAGCGATCCGCCTTTCCAACCAAATGATGGCGGAAGATTTAATGCGCGAAGCCGGTTACATGCTGCCGCAAAGCAAAAACGTACTGGATCTGCTCAGACGTGAGCTGGACGCTCCGCAGGCGGACGATTTCCCGCGGGACGCCGTCAGGAGGCTGATCGGGTTGCTTAGGCATAAGATTGTTCGGAACGCCTTAAAATAAACACTTGAAAGGAGAAAACCATGCCTGATTTTGGACAACCGTTTTCCGGGCTTGCAAAAGAACGCAAGCTGACCCACGAAGAGCTGATCCGCGCCATCCGTTTTATGATCGCGGCGGAATACGAAGCGATTCAGCTCTATATGCAATTGGCCGAATCCACCGACAACAAGCTGGCTGTGGAAGTACTCAAAGACATTGCCGACGAGGAACGCGTCCACGCGGGGGAGTTTCTCCGCCTGCTGAAAGAACTCGCGCCCGACGAAGAAGCATTCTACAAGGAAGGCGCGGAAGAAGTCGAAGAGGAAATCGAGAAACTGGAATAAGCTCCCTTTTCCCCCGTATGCAACGGCCTCTTTTGCCGGACGATATCCGGCGAAAAGAGGCCGTTTCCTGTGCCCGGCCGTATTAATGCGCGTCCGGCAGCAAAGATTAATTGTGAAAATATTGTGGAAGCGCGTTGATGTACTTGAAAACAGGCCAAAAGTGTACTATGCTTGATTAGCACTCGTTCTTCAAGAGTGCTAATATTGTTGCATCGAACCGGAGGCATTTCTATGGCAAAAAAACAGTTTAAGGCGGAATCCCGGCGTATTCTCGATTTGATGATCGACTCCATTTATACACATAAAGAGATTTTTCTTCGGGAGCTGATCAGCAATGCGAGCGACGCGATCGATAAGCTCTACTTCCTCTCGCTCACCGATAACAACGTCGGAAAATCCCGGGACGATTTTGAAATTCGCATCACGCTCGACAAGGAAGCGCGAACGCTCACCGTCGCCGACAACGGCATCGGCATGACAAAAGACGAACTGGACCAAAACCTCGGCACCATCGCAAAGAGCGGCACGCTTGCGTTCAAAAAAGAGCACGATAAAACCGACGCGATGGACATCATCGGCCAGTTCGGCGTGGGTTTCTATTCCGCATTCATGGTGGCTTCGCATGTAAGCGTTCTTTCGCGCGCATACGGCAGCGCGGAAGCCTGGCTCTGGGAGTCCGACGGACGCACCGGCTACACAATTTCCCCTGCTGAAAAAGCGGAGTTTGGCACCGTCGTTACGCTTACCGTGAAACCCAAAACCGACGACGAAGACTTTGACCGCTTCCTCAAGGAATATACCATTTCCTCGCTGGTCAAGCAGTATTCCGACTATATCCGTTACCCCGTCCGCATGGTAATGGAGCATACGCGCCCCAAGGAAGGCGCGCAGGGAGAATACGAAACCTTCACTGCGGACGAAACACTCAACAGCATGGTCCCGATCTGGAAGAAAACGAAGGCCGAGATCAAGCCGGACGAGTACAACGCGTTTTATAAAGAAAAATTCCACGATTATGAGGACCCGCTGCTCACCATCCATTTCAGCGGCGAAGGCGCCGTCAGCTACGACGCGCTGCTCTACATCCCGAAAAACCCGCCGTACGACTTCTATGCAAAGGAGTTCCAGCGCGGGCTGCAGCTCTACTCCAGCGGCGTGCTGATCATGGAAAAATGCGCCGACCTGCTGCCGGACTACTTCGGTTTCGTCAGCGGCCTTGTCGATTCCAGCGACCTTTCGCTGAACATCTCCCGCGAATTGCTCCAGCACGACCGTCAGCTCAAAACCATCGCCGTCACGCTTAAAAAGCGAATCAAGAGCGAACTGGCCAAGCTGCTGCAGAACGACCGAGAGAAATACGAAACGTTCTACAAGAGTTTCCGCCTGCCGATTAAATACGGCCTTTACGCCGACTACGGCATGAACAAAGACTTCCTTTCCGACCTCGTGCTCTTCCACTCCGCGAACGAAGACAAGCTCGTTACCCTCAAGGAATACGTCGAGCACATGCCGGAAGATCAGAAAAACATCTATTACGTCTGCGCTGAGAGTGTCGAACGCGCTATAAGGCTCCCGCAGACAGAGCGCGTACGCGAACACGGCTACGACATTCTCTGCATGACGGACGATGTGGACGAGTTCGCCGTGCGTATGCTCGCCGCCTTCATGGAAAAGCCCTTCCAGTCCGTTTCGGACGCAGGGCTTGAACTCGTCACCGACGAGGAAAAAAAGGCAGCGGAGGAAGCGCAGAAAACGCACAAGGACCTGCTCGAAGCGCTCAAAACCGCGCTTGAAGGCAAGGTTAAAGACGTACGCATCAGCGACCGGCTCAAGAGCTCGCCGGTATGCCTCACTAGCGACGGCCCGCTCTCAATCGAGATGGAAAAGGTGCTTTCGAGCATGCCGGTTTCGGACGGCAGCGTCAAGGCGGAGCGCGTACTCGAACTCAATCCTGCGCATCCGGTGTTCACCGCGCTGAGCGGCATGCCTTCTGACGATCCGCGCGTTGCCAGATACGCAAAACTGCTTTATGATCAGGCGCTGCTCATAGAAGGGTTGCCCATCGACGATCCGGTGGCGTTTTCCAACGGCATCTGCGAACTGATGGTATAGCGCCGTAAGTGGCTCTTGCACGAACCCCTGCGGCGGCCGGGCAATCCGGTCGCCGCTTTTTTGCTCCGCTGCCTGCCGCGGGATTTGCTTGCTTTGTCCGCTGTAAACAGATAAAATAAATGTGTATGGCCATGATTGATGAAATCCGAACTTCTTATCCCGGTCTTCGTCCTTCGGACGCGGACCGTCTTTCGCCGCTGGCGCTCGCGCTGATCGGGGATACCGTATGCGATCTTTACGCGCGCACCTTCCTCACCGACGAATCCGCGCGTACGCCGCACAGTCTGCATCTCGCCGCGAGCCGTATGGTTTGCGCAGGAGGACAGGCGGCGGCGTACCGGCGTATGGAACCCTGTCTGACGCAAGAAGAAACGGCTGTTTTCCGGCGGGGACGCAACGCGCACAGCGGGACTCTGCCGAAAAACGCATCCGCCGCAGACTATCATACCGCAACAGGGCTGGAGTCGCTGGTCGGGTGGCTGTTCCTTTCCGGCGCGGACGAAAGGCTCGGCGAACTCATGCAATACTTCCTGAAAACGGGCGAATAGTTCCGTTTTCCACCGACACGAATTTTGATTGAATCGAGGACTCCTTCCTATGGCACAAAAGCAATATGGTTCCGGCCGCAACGGCCGCAACAACGCATCTTCGTCCGGTAAACAGTCCGGTGGACAGTACCGAAGCAATTCCGGCTATTCGGGTGAGGACAAAGGCGGATATCAGGGCAAGAAAACATACGGTTCCCGCCCGGAGAGCGGTTATAAGAAGAAGCCGTACGGCGATAACCGGGACGGCTATGAAAAAAGGTCTTATGGCAACAGCCGCGACGACTATGAGAAAAAGTCTTATGGTAACAGCCGGGACGGCTATGGGAAAAAGTCTTATGGTAACAGCCGCGACGGCTATGAGAAAAAGTCTTATGGTAACAGCCGCGACGGCTACCAAAGAAAACCTTATAGGGAACGGTCGTCCGAAAGCGGATACCGCAAAAAGCCGTATGACAAACCGCAAGGCGGCTATCGAACGCGCACCGACGACCGCGCCGAGTTTTCGCGCGCGAATCCGCGCGAAGAAACCGGCGAAACCGTTCGCGAGCCGGACGAGCTGCCGTTTCTGATTCTCGGCCGCAACGCCGTTAAGGAAGCGATCAAGAGCGGCCGCAGTATCGACCGCATAGAGGTCCTGCGCGAACCGGACGGTTCGCTGCGTGAAATCCTTTCGCTCGCAAAAGACCGCGCGCTGGTCGTCCGCGAGGTCGATAAGCACCGTCTCGACGAAATTTGCATGCCCTTTGGTCACGGCGGCAAACCCGGCAACCACCAGGGAATTGTCGCATACGCCGCAGGCGTGGAATACTGCACGGTCAAAGATATCCTCGCCGTTGCAAGAGAACGCAAGGAAGACCCGTTCGTAATCGTACTCGACGGCATCCTCGATCCGCATAACCTCGGTTCCATCATCCGCAGCGCGGAATGCGCAGGCGCGCACGGCGTCATAATCGGCAAGCGCAGGAGCGCTTCCGTCACCGCCGCAACCGTTAAGGCGAGCGCCGGCGCGACGGAACACGTTAAAATTGCGCGCGTGGTCAACATCGGCGCCGCTATCGACGAACTCAAGCGCGCAAAGCTTTGGGTCGCGGGCGCGGACATGGCGGGTCAGCCCATGCATCGGCAGGGACTCAACGGCCCGCTCGCACTGGTCATCGGCAGCGAAGGCAGCGGCCTGAGCCGGCTCGTATCCGAAAAGTGCGATTTCCTCGTTTCTATCCCGCAGCAGGGTAAAATCGGTTCGCTCAATGCCGGCGTCGCCGCGGGTATTCTGATGTTTGAAAAAAAGCGGCAGGACGCGCAGGAATGAACCCATACGACGCCAAGGCAGACGAACAGTTACTCGTGCTCCTGCGCGGAGGGGATTCGCTTGCCGAGGAGACGCTTTACGCACGCTATAAGCAGGTGGTGCGCAGCAAGGCGCGGATGTATTTTTTAGTCGGCGCGGATCGCGAAGACATCATTCAGGAGGGCATGATCGGGCTCTACAAGGCGGTCGTCGACTACCAGTTCGGCAAGCAGGCGTCGTTCCGGGCGTTCGCCGAGCTTTGCATCACGCGCCAGATCATCACCGCCATCAAGAGCGCTACGCGCAAAAAGCATATTCCGCTCAACACCTATATTTCGCTCAATCGCTCCGTCTTTGAAGGAGACTCCGAGCGTCCGCTCATCGACGTGCTCTCCAGTACGCAGATCAGCGACCCGGAAGAAGTGCTCATCAGCCGCGAAAACTACGCGGCCGTCGCGGAAAGCATCGAGCATTCGCTCAGCAAGCTCGAACGCAGCGCGCTGGAATTGTATTTACTCGGATATTCCTATCAGCAGATCGCCGACGCGCTGCAAAAATCCACAAAGAGCGTGGACAATGCAATTCAGCGCGTGAAAAAAAAGCTGGAAGAACATTTAAGAACTTCGCTGTAAGCACGGGCGGTGATCTTTTGAGCCGCCGAGTAGCAGAATGCGCTGGAGGCTCCGCCTCCAAACCACCGCTCAGGGCCAAGCCCTAAAAACCCATTTTTTCAAGCACATTAAAAGAGGGATTCCCAAGGGACGTGTCCCTTGAGTGGGGTGTAGGGGTGAATCCCCTGCCAAAAGAATTCTCTAGGCAGACATAAAGAGGTGGCTCCTCGAGGAGCCGCCTCTTTATAGCGAAATATCATTTCAACCGATATAATACAGCGGATTATACGGAATCCCGTCAATCAGCAGTTCGTAGTGCATCACGGGCTTGCTTCCGTCGTCCGTTTCCGCCAGCACGCCAAGCGGATCGCCCTGAAACACGCGCTGGTTCATTTCAACCTGCACGCCGCTCAGATGCGTCACGCGGGAAACGAACCCGTTTCCATGATCGATGTCCACAACAAACCCGTACGCGCCGCGTTCGCCGCAGTATACGACCAGTCCTTCGCCGGGGGCGGTCACATTGGTACCCGCATTGTTGGTAATCTCCAACCCGTTGTTGATCACGCCGTTGTTATACCCGAAATACTTGACCAGCTTGCCGCGCATGGGATACGTCAGTTTCAGTTCGCCCGCATCTTTGCCTTTCGGCCCTTCCAGCCGCTGCGCCGTGCCGGACGTATCGCTTTTCGTGTACGCGCCGACACGCAGAATCGTCGCGCGCGCTTCGCGCAGCGTCGTGCTCAGCGGTGTGCCAGTCTGCGTTTCCTCGCCCGCGCGGTATGTTACCTGCGTAATCGTCCGCGTCTGCGCGCCCGTACCAATCTGCGTGAAAATCCGGCAACCCTTCGCCAGCGCGTCCTCGGTGCTTTTCTGCACTTCAGGCTCCGTTTCGGCGTAAGCGATCCGCTGCGCAGTTACTTTGACGGGAACGAGCTGCAGATTGCTTTCCAGCAATGCAAGCGCCTCGTACGCATCCATCGGTTCGGTATACGGGTCTGCCTGCGTTAAAATCAGCTCGCAGTCGAAGTGTGCGGAAATAAAGCGCTCCCCCTCCGGCGCAACGGCGCACAAGGTTAAATAGTCCCAAAGCATCTGCTTCGCTTCATATTCCGAAGCAAGCGTCAGCACCGGCGTTCGGTCTACCAGTAGCGTAACCGTGTTCTCGTAGGAAACCGGTTCCGGCGACGGCGACGGCGTAACCTCCGCCGTCTGCATATCCACTACTTCGGCTTCCGGCTGCGTAAATACAACCAACTCTTCCGGCTCCTCCGGCTGCAATGCGCGTACCACGCCCAGAACCCCGAGCAGCAGCAGTACGCCCGCCGCAGACAGCAGGAACACCCGGTTAAGCAGTTTTTTATCCGTTTTTTCTTTATTCCGTTTCCCGTTTATTGTTTTGTTCTCCTGGCGGGCCGCTCGGTCAGCCGGTCTTGACGCATGAAGCGACGCAGTAACCGAGCGTGCCGTTATAGTTTACATAGCACCAGCCGTTCACCGTAGAATACACCGTAACGACGGAACCCCTGCTCATGGTGAGCAGAATCGTTGCGCTCGAACGCGTGGAAGGCTGCGCGCGAAGGTTCAGCCGGGACGTAATTACGCCAATCTGAGTCGCGCTCTTCACCGTGCTGTTCATGGTGACATACTTGGCAAACACATACCCCGTCACATCCAGCGACGAAATCTCCACCTGGTACCAACTCCCGGACGAACCGACAATCTTTACGCTCGTGTTCCGCCTGAGCCTGCCTAGGCTTTTATACCGTGTACTTGCGCCCGTCCGCACATTCACGCCGGAAGCATTGACAAAACCCGCGCTCGTGCTCGTGCCGGACGTACCCGTACCCGCGCTCGAAGTCCCGCCCGAAATCGCTATCTGCGTGATGGTCACGTATTTAGCATATACATATCCGTCCAGCCCGCTGGACAGCAGCCGGACGCGGTACCAGGAGCCAACTTTTTCATACAGTCCGAGGGACGTGTTTTTCAGCAGTTTTCCGTAACTCTTCGTCGTCGTGCTGGCCCCCGCCCGTATATTCACGCCGTTCGCGTTGATGACGCCGGACGCCGCGTACTGCGATTCGAGCGTTACGTTCGGTATCGGCGTTGGCGAATCGGTCGGTTCCGGCGTGGGTGTTGCGCCGCCGATGACGATCGGCGTTGGCGACGCGTCGTCCGGCGTGGGCGAAGGCGTCGGCGCTTGCGTCGGTGCAGCCGACGGCGTCGCCGTTGGAGCGGACGTGCCGGACGAAGGCGTCGTGCCGGAAGCAATCTCCTGCGTAAGGGTAACGTAGCTCTTGCTGACAAATCCGTCCGTACCGGTTGTCATAGCCTTAATCTTATACCAGCCGTCGACCATGCCGTAAATGCCGAGCTGTGTGTCCAGTGAAAGCTGGCCGATCGCCGCGTAGCTCGTACCCGGGCCGGTGCGGTAGTTCACCGCGCTGCCGCTGATTACCCCCTGCGCAATCACATTGCTGCCGGTAAGCAATACATAGTCGTGACGGACATAGCCCGTTTTCCCGCTTGGTGTGGTAACGTAATACCACTCACCCGTCATGCCAAGCAGCGTAAGGACCGTTCCTTCGGCGAGCGTTTCCAGCGCGCTCGCGTTCGTGGACGCCGTTTTACGCAGATTGACGGAGCCGTTTTGCACCCTGCCAGCGGATGCGCTCGTCGCGGCCGTCTGCGCCTGTTCGCCTTCGATCGATTCCGGGAACGTATATCCCATGGTCCCCATGGTCGCGCCCGGGTAGTAGAAACCTAGAATTTCACGATAGGTCTTTCCGATATTCGCCATCTGCTGCGCGCCGCGCTGGCTCATCCCTACGCCGTGGCCATAGCGCGCGTGCAGCAGCAACCATCCGCCATCGGTTTGTTCCGCATAATGAATTTTTAAGTATGTCTTGGTATACAACCCGGCTTCTTCCAGTTCCGCGAAGGTAAAACTCGTTGAAATCTGACTGTACCGCACCGTTTCCATCGCCGGGGTTGGACTGGGCGTTGGGTCGAACGCGGGCGTTGGGGAAGGCGTGGGCTCGAACGTCGGCGTCGGAGATGGCGTAATCGTCGGCTCCACCGTCGGCGTGGGCGTTTCGCCTTCCACCGTCGGACTCGGCGTTTCGCCTTCCGGCATAGCGGTTGGCGCTGCGCTCGGTTCGAATGTCGGCGTGGGCGAAGGCGTCGGCTCAAACGTCGGCGTCGGAGATGGCGTGGGTTCAAACGTCGGCGTCGGAGATGGAATCAACGCTTCCTCCAGGTTGGCGCGCACCGTCGCCGTTATGGTCACGGTCGTGTGGTTTCGGTCGTCCGCATAACCCGCCGTACCGGAAGAAACCACACTGTCGATCGACTGCACGCCGCCGAAATAGAAATTTTTTGGAATCACGCCGCGTTTGGCGACCTCGGCCATGAGCCGCGCGTCCAGAAACGCGAACGCCGCCGTGCCCATATCCTTCTCACTGTAATTGACCGGGACGAAGATCGACTCGACCGGTGTCGAGGGATTCGCCAGATCGTACGGATCGGCACCATAGTTATACGCGTCATCGTAAAGCGTCGCGCTCCAGCGGTCGGAAGGCTGAATCATCCAGCCCCCGTTGCTGGCGGCGTAGTAGCAAAGAAGCGGGAGGTTGTTGTAGTAAAGCACGTCTCCCATCGTGGAATCCACCGCGGCGATAACGTTCTGGAGCGACGAATCGTACCCCTTATACACTTGGTCGGACGCGGTGTCCCCGATATCGTAACTGCCGGTCGTCTTGATCCGAAGAAGTACATATCCCTTTGCCGCAAGAGCCTGCGCCTTAAGCGCTTCCAGCGGGAAGGTGTTGCTCATTTCATAACCGACCACGCCGTAAAGATAGTGCGAAAGCGGCACGCTGTTGACCACGGAAAGCGTACCCCCGGAAGCGGTGAACGTAAAGCTGCCGAGGTAATTTCGTGTCCCGGCCTCGGTACGAAGCGTAAGATACCCTGCGTCGCGTCCAGAATCCGCGCGTTCGATCGTGACGGCGGCGCCGGTATACAGCAGCCCTTCCCTGGAATGCGACACGCTGACGCTTCCGCCGCTGGCAGAAACCGTCAGGGTACCATCCTGAAACGACCGCTGCGCCTGCGTGAGCGTATACGCCCCTTTTACGGGGATGGTCATGGACGACGCCGATTTCGTGGAAAGCAGCACCCGTACCGTTTTTACCCCCGAATCCGCCGGAGCGGAAGAAACAGGCAGTACGAGCATAGTCAATGCAACGGCAAGAAGCAACGCCGTTCCTTTTCGAATGCGTGGTAAACGTGTCATTCGGAATCCCCCGCTGTATGCGTTCTGCAAAACGCAGATTGTAACAAACGATGTCCTGTAACTGTGATTGTAGCGGATTTTGCGGCGCTTGACGCACCCATCCCAGAATATTCGCGGATTGTTCACAGCGACGCCCCGCGAAGTTTTACCTTAGGGTGTGTTTCTAAAGTCTAAAAGATGCAGTTTTGCTGGATCGGCTTGCAGATTGAGGCGAAAAATGCAGGTGCAGTGGTGCTGCGGCGCGGCTTTTCAACGAAAATATGCATCTCGAGGCGGCGGTAATGCGCTTTTGTGATTTTAGAAACACCCCCTAGTTCCATCTTCAGAAAAAGCGGCATGCCGCCGAAGATTCAAACGCTCTCGCAGACGCAGGCGAACGGATACCGCTCCAGCTTTGGCAGCGCGCTTTCAGCAAGTTCGCGTTTTGGAAACAGCCCGAATACCGCGCTCCCGCTGCCGGTCATTCCCGCCGCAAGCGCCCCGGTCTCCATCAGTTCACGTTTTGCGTCCGCAATCTCCGGTACAAGTTCGCTTGCAGGTTCTTCGAGCGCGTTGAACAGCAGCGGCGCAAGCGCATCGATATCGCCTTGCGCCAGAGCGCGCATACACGCCGCCGTATCCGGCATTTTCCGGGGAAGTTTCAGGAGCGAAAACAGTTTTTTGGTGGAAACCCCACGCGCAGGTTTTATGACCGCAAAATACATTTTCGGACCGCAGAGCGGTGTAAGCGCCTCTCCGGTCCCCTCTGCCCGCTGCAGTCCTCCGCGCATGCAGAACGGTACGTCCGCACCGACCGAAGCGCCAATTTCGAAAAGCGTTTTTTCGTCGACTTCTCCATAGAGTTTCTGCATTCCGGTCAGCGCCGCCGCTGCGTCCGCGCTGCCGCCGCCCATACCCGCCTCCGCAGGGATGCGTTTTGTCACACGAATGTCCGCGCCGCGTCCCGTCAGCGCGCGGTAGCGTTCCGCAGCGCGGCGGACGGTGTTGTCGTATGGCAGCAACATGCCCGTGCTCGTGACCGTAACCCCGCTTGCGCGTTCAACAACGAGCGAATCGTAAAAATCGACGCTCTGCATGATCGAGTCGAGCGCATGGTAACCGTCGGTGCGCTTGTACAGCACGCCGAGCGTTAAATTCAGTTTCGCGTTCGCGCGTTCGATGGTACGTTCCATACGTCACAGTATAGCAAATCGCCAGTCGTTATTCCAGATGCCCGCGATTTGCGTGTCCATGTCACTGTCGTAAAAAAGCGCGTTGTGGTATACTGTTTTCTGTTAAACAAAGGAGCATAAAATATCATGCTGTTTTCGCCGTTGTGCAGCGGGTCCTCGGGAAACGCGTCCTATCTGGAGGCGGGCGGCGTCCGCCTGTTGATCGACGCGGGCGTTTCCGCAAAAAAAATGGAACAACTGCTTTCCATAATCGACGTTTCCGCGCGCTCCGTCGACGCCATTCTGGTTACGCACGAACACAGCGACCATGTGACGGGCGTAGGCGTGCTTTCCCGCCGATACGATCTTCCGGTATACGCCGGCGAGGAGTGCTGGGAGCACATGCCCGCTTCCATCGGTGCAATCGCCGTCAAAAACCGGCGCGTGTTCGTTCCGGACCACGAATTCTGCCTCGGCCAGCTTTGTATCCATCCATTCACTATCCCGCACGACAGTGCGCACCCGGTGGGATATACCTTCCGGCACGAGGGCAAAAAGCTTTCCATCATGACCGACGTCGGATATGTTTCCGACACCATGCTTGACGCTGTCGCGGACTCCAACCTGCTGCTGCTGGAAGCCAACCACGATGTGGATATGCTCAAAGCCGGCCGTTACCCCTACCCGCTCAAAATGCGCATCCTTTCTTCACGCGGGCACCTCTGCAACGAGGATGCGGGACGCGTGCTGCAAAAACTCTATGCGCGCGGCGTGAAAAATGCGATCCTCGGCCATCTTTCGCAGGAAAACAACACGCCGGAGCTCGCGCTGATTACCGTGCAGAGCGTTCTGGAAAACGCGGGCCTGCTTGAAAGCATGTTCGTCACCGTCGCCGACCGTTTCGCTCCCTGCGGCATGTTTGAAATCTAACCTTACTGCCGCCCATTTGCATATGAAGATAAAAATCGTCTGTGTAGGAAAACTCAAGGACCGTTATTTCCGGGACGCCGCCGCGGAGTATCAAAAGCGCCTCTCGCGGTTTTGTACGCTTGAAATCCGCGAGGTCGGCGACGAAAAAGCGCCGGAGTCCCTTTCTGCGGCAGAAGAAAATCAGGTCCTTGAGCGCGAAGGAGAACGGTTGCGGCGGCACATCCGGTCGGACGAGTATGCCGTCGCGCTCTGCATCGGCGGTCAACAAATGGATTCCATCGATTTTGCAGGCTTTTTGCAGAACGCTTTTGAACGGCATTCCTCTACGCTCACTTTCATTATCGGCGGGTCGCTCGGGCTTTCCAGCGCCGTAACCGCACGCGCGGACGCAAAGCTCTCGGTGTCCACTATGACGCTGCCGCACGGGCTATGCCGGGTTTTTCTGCTCGAACAAATCTATCGTGCATTCAAAATCAACGCGCACGAACCCTATCATAAATAATTCGGAACTCCTTTGAATTTGACAGCGTTTCCAAAACCATATATAATTTTTTTAGAACTTAATAGCTGAATCTTCTATATAATCCTGTCGATAGAAGAGCGGGAGAACCATTTATTGGGGTGAATCCGGCCGCGAGACCGGTAGGACAGCTTTCAGTCCGAACCCGTCAGCTAATCTCGTAAGCGCTGAAAGATTGCATCCGTTTTTTTCTATCCCTGTCGTTTCTGCGCTTGCGTTTTCGCGAGTGTTTTTTTTACTAAAAAAGGAAGGTGAACCAAATGATCAATACAGCCGTATGCGGCATTGGGCGCACGGGAGGCGAAGTGATCCGCGAACTGCTCAAAAGCGACCATTTTCGTCTTTCTGCTGCATTCTGCAGCCCCAACAGCCAGAAAACCGGCAAAGACGTCGGAACCCTGCTCCATTTGAAAGAAGCAGGCGTTAAAGCGACGCAGATTACACAGGCCGATCAGGTCTTCAGCAGCACGGAAACAAACGTGTTTATTGATTTTTCTAATCCAATCTCAACCAAAACGCTCCTGCTGGCATGCCGGAAAAAAAATATTCCCGGTGTGATCTGCACGACCGGCTTCACCGCCGCCGAGCTGGCGGAGCTTTCCAATTTCACCGAAGAGAACCATCTCGGCGTGGTATTCGCCCCTAACGTCACGCTTGGCATCAATGTGCTCATCGCCGCGCTCAAGCTCGTTTCACACGCTTTGCCCGACTTCGACTACCGCATCACGGAAACGCATCACAATAAAAAAATGGACAAGCCCTCCGGCACCGCCAAAATAATTGCACGGACGTTGGAGCGCGATCTGCACATGCCGGCGGACCGGCACATACCCATCCATTCGCTTCGTGCCGGCGGTTATGTCGGCATTCACGAGGTATTGGTTGCAAGCGACTGCGAACGTCTTTCCATTACGCACGAATCTTTCAGCCGCAAAGCGTTCGTTCAGGGCGCTCTGTACGCCGCAAAATTCATAATCGGCAAGACCGGCTGGTACAGCATGGAAGACGTCGTTGACGTCCATTCCCTTCTGACGGACCCGGAACAGGCGGTTTCCTGAGGGGAAAAACTGCGGCAGGCCCCGTCTCGTCTCCCCGGAAGCATGTTTGACATTTGCCTTGACCGCGCGTATAATATGAAATACTTTCGGGGAAGACCCGGGAAGCAGTAGCGTTTAGAAACGTCCCCCAGCAGAGAGCCGTGCGGTCAAGCTGCGAGCGCGGCGTCGGGCGAAAACGCGAAGACCACCCGGCGACCGGACTGCGGGCCCGCCCGATACAGCGGAACAGAGCGCGCGCAGATGAATTTTGCGCGAACGCGGGTGGAACCACGGTAGTAAGATTGTATCTATCGTCCCGAAGCACGATGCAGGTGCTTCGGGACGTTTTATTTTTCCGGCAAACGGTCTAAAACAAAACACCGCCGGAGCAAGAGTGACACAGAGCAGGAGGAAAACAAAAATGATCATTACCTTTCCGGATGGAAGCAGCCGTACTTTCAAGGACGGCATGACAGGTATCGAGATCGCTGCGGAAATCAGTCCGCGGCTGGCAAAAGCCACGCTTTCATGTGATCTCGACGGCACACACAGCGACGCGTTCCGCCCAATCACGGGCGACCATTCGATCAAATTCTACACCTTCGCCGATGAGAACGGCCGCTGGGCATACCGGCACACGGCGTCACACGTGCTCGCGCAGGCGGTGAAACGCCTCTACCCGGACGTGAAACTCGCCATCGGTCCGGCAATCGAAAACGGGTTTTACTACGACTTCGACGCGCCGGAAACCTTCTCGCCGGACGACCTGGCCAAAATCGAAGCCGAAATGGCGCGTATCGCCAAGGAAAGCCTAAAACTGGAGCGTTTTGAGCTGCCGCGCAACGAAGCAATCCGGTATATGGAGGAAAACGGCGAACCGTACAAGGCAGAACTCATTCGCGACCTGCCGGAAGACGCAGTCATCAGTTTTTACCGCGAAGGCGATTTCGTCGATCTCTGCGCAGGCCCACACGTACCTTCCACAAGCTACGTGAAAAACGTAAAGCTGCTCAACGTCGCCGGCGCATATTGGCGCGGAAGCGAAAAAAACAAAATGCTTCAGCGCATCTACGGCACGGCATTTGAGAAAAAAGCCGATCTCGTTGCTTACGTCACCGCACTGGAGGAAGCCAAAAAGCGCGACCACAACAAGCTCGGTCGCGAGCTGGAGCTCTTCACCACCGTAGACGTCATCGGCCAGGGTCTGCCGATCCTGCTGCCGAAAGGCGCGCGCGTCATTCAGCTTTTGCAGCGCTTCGTCGAAGACGAGGAGCAGCGGAGGGGATATCTGCTCACCAAAACGCCATTTATGGCCAAACGCGAGCTCTATAAAATCTCCGGCCACTGGGACCATTACCGCGACGGCATGTTCATCATGGGCGACCCTGAAACCTTCGAAGACGAAAACGCGGAAATCTTTGCGCTGCGGCCCATGACCTGTCCGTTCCAGTTCATGGCGTACCTCAACCGTTCGCGCTCCTACCGCGACCTGCCGATGCGTCTCAACGAAACGAGCACGCTGTTCCGCAACGAAAGCTCCGGCGAAATGCACGGGTTGATCCGCCTGCGGCAGTTCACGATCTCGGAGGGGCACATCGCCTGCCGCCCCGATCAGGTGGAGAACGAATTCAAGGGCTGTCTGGACCTCGCGCAGTTCATGCTAGACACGCTCGGTTTTACGGACGACGTGAGCTACCGTTTCAGCAAATGGGACGAAAACGACACCGAAAAATACATCGGCGACAAGGAAAGCTGGGAACGCACGCAGGACATGATGCGCAATATTCTCAGCGATCTGAAGGTTCCCTTTGTCGAAGCGGACGGTGAAGCGGCGTTTTACGGACCCAAGCTTGACATTCAGATCCGCAACGTTTACGGCAAGGAAGATACGCTCATCACCATCCAGATCGACTTTCAGCTTGCCGAGCGCTTTGGTATGCAGTATGCCGACAGCGACGGGCAGAAGAAATACCCCGTTGTCATCCACCGCACCTCCATCGGCTGCTATGAACGTACGCTTGCGCTGCTGATCGAAAAGTACGCCGGCGCTCTGCCAACCTGGATTGCTCCTGTACAGGTGAAGGTGCTTCCCATCACGGACCGCGCCTCCGAAGCGTCTCTGGCAGCCGCCAAATCGCTTGAACAGTATGGTATTCGCGTGGAAACCGATCTGCGCAACGAGAAAATCGGTTTCAAAATCCGCGAGGCGCAGTTGCAGAAAACGCCGTATATGCTCGTGCTGGGCGATAAGGAAGTGGAGGGCAACGTCGTTTCCGTCCGATCCCGCAAGGACGGCGACCTCGGCGTTATGAAACTCGAAGACTTCCGGGCGAAGTTGCTCGAAGAAATCGCGACCAGAGCGAAATCCTGACTCAAGCAACATAAATACCGAAAGCGAGGGCGCACATGCGCCCTCGCTTCAGTACTAGATGATAATGCAATAAACTATAGTTAATCTATTCGATGCACCGGCCATAACATTTCAACTTTGCGATAATTATCCATAAGAATAAACTTCTCTCTACCAATAGTATCTTTGTACTCTCTAGGAAACTTTGCCATATCTTCATATGTTCCCAAAATTATAAATTCGATTTGATCGTATTCAAACGGAAAATCGTGCGGTGTACGCCATTCTCTTTCATGGGAAAAATCACACACCTTAAAATTCGCTTTGTCGCAATTTTTAGGATGATATGCTGGCCAAAAAGGTGTAACGAATGGCATGATATGATCGTGCCATTTTTGCTTCTCATATTGATCAGGCCTTACGTATAAAGCAGGACTACCATGTTTTGAAAACACAGCTGCCTTGCTAAAACCAATTGCATATGTTGAATATTCCTCTGTATGTAAAAGTAAGCTTGTCCACGGACACTCTGTAAAGCAAACTGCTCTACTATGCGTCCAAGGCATTTCGGATGCTGTTATTTTCTTCAGCTCTAATATATTAAGCAACCTTTCATATGCGGATATCTCTTTATATTCATTGGCCGGATTCTTAATCCCATTAACGCTAATACGATCTGAAGTGAAATGAGCAACATACATAGAAAAGTCTGGACGTTTCTTTGGCATTACAAATTCCTCCTTACCAAAATATATTGTATTATATCATGTTTTATTGTTTTTTTTGCAAAGAACGATTTAAGACATCTCTCCATTTTTATAAACGCAATTCCCCGCTAAACAGCGATATCTGCTCCTGCTTTGCTTCAAATCTGTGCAGATAGTCAAACACGTCGTTCGTCCGGTATAGTATCCCGTGTCTGCGGCATTCCTCCGTAAAGATTTTCATCAGCTTGTCGTTATTGGGACTGCCGCATTCATACGCGTTGCCGAACGTGCGGATGTATTTCTGCTTCACGCCCGGAAACTCCCGGTCCAGCGCGGCGTAAAAATATTCCCGGTCGCCTTCGCGCAGCGTTACCCCGAACCCGAAATTCAGAATCCCGACAACTTTTGCCCGAACGCAGTAGTCCAGCAATCCCCTGATATTTTCCTCCGTGTCGTTGATAAACGGCAAGATTGGCGTCATCCAGACGACCGTCGGAATCCCCGCGTCGCGCAGCGTTTCCAACGCATGAAATCGCTCTCTGGCGGAGGAAACGTTTGGCTCGATTTTTTTGCAGAGCGCTTCGTCATAGGTCGTCAGCGTCATCTGCACGACGCATTTTGTCCTTCGTTGAATCGCCGAAAATAAGTCGAGGTCGCGCAGGACACGCGCGGACTTCGTTTGAATCGCCAGCCCGAACCCGTACCGTTCGATCAATTCCAAGCAGCGCCGTGTGATACACAATTCTTCCTCGAGAGGAATATACGGATCACACATCGCGCCGGTTGCGATCATACATTTCTTCTTTTTTCTACGCAACTGCATCTCCAGGATTTCCGGCGCGCTGCGTTTTACCTCGACGTCTTCAAAATCGTGCCGCATCTGATAGCACGCACTCCGGCTGTCGCAGTAAATGCACCCATGCGTGCACCCGCGGTAGAGGTTCATTCCATTTTGCGGCGACAGGATGGTTTTATAGTCGGCATAATGCATAGATTCGCAGTCCTTTCCCTGCCATAAGATCCGTATTCAGTATACCAAAAGTAACAAGACATGATTTGTCAGGTTTTGCGAATCTCTTTTAAAAACACAAAACGAACAAGTATCCCGTCAACCATTCTATTAACAGCTTCATTCGTTAGCAGTTTATTTTTCCTTTTTTTGAATTGGTTTCACAGGATCAAATTATAATCTCTTGTATGAAACATACAAAACAACTTTTTCATAATCGGAAAAAACGGCGGTTGTTAGCCGTCGTCATCCTTTTTTTGCTTCTGTTTTCTCTGCCGTTCGCCGTCAGCGGTTTTGTTTGCCTGAGCACGCAAAGCCGGATCGTTACAATGGACGAAGCGGCGGACCTGGACGCCGACTGCGTGCTCGTTCTCGGCGCGCTGGTAGACGAAAACGGCCATCCAAGCGGCATTCTCGAAGACCGGCTCATCACCGGTATCGCCGCATACAACAACGGAGCGTCCAGCCGTCTGCTTATGAGCGGCGACCACGGACGAGCGGATTACGATGAAGTCAATTCCATGAAGGCGTACGCTGTTGAACAAGGCGTCCCGTCCGAGGACGTATTTATGGACCATGCGGGCTTCTCCACTTACGAAAGCCTCTATCGCGCGCGCGACGTCTTTCAGGCACAGCGCGTTCTGATCGTAACGCAGCGGTACCATCTCTGCCGCGCGCTCTACATCGCGCGGGCGCTGGGTCTGGACGCATACGGCCTGGCGGCGGACATCCGCACCTATCCTGGTATGCCAAAATTTGTTGCGCGGGAGATACTGGCGCGCAACAAGGACTTTTTCTTTGTGCTGTTTCAGCCGGAACCAACCTACCTCGGCGAAGCGATTCCCATATCGGGTGATGGAAACGCAACAAACGATTGACCTTTCCATTAGCAAAGCAACACAACGCAGGCGCCGTAGATATGCGCCTGCGTTCGTAAAAAAGTACTTGGGATGAAATTACCGCTCTTTGCCCTTTGCCTCTCGGGTTTCCCACCGGCAAAGGGCACGGGGAGCCGCCCGGTACGAACGATGGTGTTGCGCCGGATGAACCGGCATGGCCGGAATATACGGGTTAAGGGTTTTTGTCCTTGGGTGTGTTTCTAAAGTCAGAAAGATGCAGTTTTGCTGGATCGGCTTGCAGATTGAGACAAAAAACACAAGCGCAGTGGTGCTGCGGCGAGGCTTTTCAACGAAAATATGCATGTCGAGGCGGCG
>CAYTHS010000026.1:0-26426 GCA_964437665.1 uncultured Oscillospiraceae bacterium | reverse complement strand
ACACTCCCCGCGGGGGGAGTGACTTTAGCTTTTCAACGGTTGTCTGTTGCAATTCGTATTTCAATCCACACTCCCCGCGGGGGGAGTGACTGCGAGATCGTGTGGGTGGTTGCCCGCGCGCACCCATATGTTGATAGTATAGCGTATTTCTAGCGTTTTTTCTGCCGTTTTCTTTGCCAAATCACGGTTTTTTTCGGTGCGAAGCCCGCCGGAAAACGATGTTCGCCTGCGGTTCGCACCTTCTGTTTTTCTACACGATCAGCGTATCGTTCGGGTCGTAGCCCGCTTTCACGCCGAAGTGCTGAATCTTGTTTTTGTAGTTGTTCCCGATCAAATAAAACCGGAGGCTGTCCTTATTCGGATCGATCAGATCGCATAGCAGCGCCTGCAGCTTTACCAACTGCGCCGCATTCAGCGAGCATTCAAAAACGGAATTCTGCACACGCTGTCCATAGTTGACACACTGCTTTGCAACCTTACGAAGCCGGCGTTTCCCCGCCTCCGTTTCCGTGCTCACGTCATAGGTAATCAATACCATCATTTTCGTTCCCTACTTCCATAAAAACGGCGGATACGCGTCGAGATCTCCCCGCAGGTATCGTGCCAGCAAAAGGGCTTGCACATGCGGAGCAAGTCCCCACGGAATTTTTTCGGACAGATACGGATGCGTGATCGTCTCCTGTTTTTTTGTCTGCCATGCCGAAAGCACTTTTTTACGGCCGGACTCGTTTAATAGGACCGCGCCGTTTTCCTTACAGTCGAAATCAGAAGCCGCTATAACACGGGTGTTGATCATCGTCAGCGCCAGCCGGTCGCAAAAAAGCCCGCGGAATTCCTCCATAAGATCGAGCGCAAGCGATATCCGCCCGGGACGGTCGCGGTGCAAAAATCCAACGTAAGGGTCTAACCCGGCCTGCAGCAAGGCGGCCGCGCAGACGTTGCTCAGCAGCGCATACAAAAACGAGAGCATCGCGTTAACGCGGTCCATCGGCGGGCGGCGATTCCTTCCTGCAAAGCAAAACCGTTCGTCGTCCGATAGAATCATGTCGTTGAAGTGCGAAAAATACCGTTCGGAAGCCGAGCCTTCTATTCCGCGAAGCGTATCGAGGTCCGCGCATTGCTCCAGCGAACGCATTTTCTCCGCAAGCACCCGGCAGGACGCCTTAATCGCCGGAACGTCTACACGCTGGGGATGGTCCCTTGTAACGCGCTCCAGAATCCAGCGGCTGTTATGTATTTTCGCAAGAATGAACGACCGCGCAACCCCGGCGCTGTCCGCCGGATCGTCGGAAAGGCGGTACTGCCGTTTCCGTAAAAGCACATTGCCGTTTTCGCTTGCGGCGGCGCTCGCAAGGAATCGACCGTTCGGCGAAAAATAATTCAGCCGGATTCCGTGCGCGGCGCACGCACCCATCAGCGCAGGGCTCGTCCCTTTGTACCCGAAATAGGCGATTCCTTCCAGCGTATGCAGCGGAAAACGCCGTTTCTCTTCGTTTTCCAGCAGCACGACCACGTTTTCGCCGTCCAGTGCCAGGTAGGTTTCCGGCGTGGTGACGTAGAGGGTATTCAGCAGTTTTCTCATCGTGCTTCCTCCCCGGCTTCACGGATTGCGGCCGCGATATATGCGGACGCGGCACGCGTCTTTTCCAGCCCCGGCAGACAGAGTTCCTTCAGCGAGCAGGATTTACAGCCCGGCCTGCACTTTACGCGCGGCGTGTACCCGCGCGCATAAAGGCGATGCATTTCCAGCAGCATCTCGCGGACTTCCTGCCGCAATGGTTCCGTTACCGGAATGCGAACACGCTTGCGGATCTCGTGATAAAAGAGGACTCCCTCCGGCACGCCGCAGCAGAACATCCGCTCCAGACACATGGCCTGCGCGCAAACCTGCAGTTCGTCGGCATGCCCGGCGGTTCCGTCGCCATGTTTGTACTCGACCGGGACGGGCAGCCATTTGCCGTCCCGTCCCGTAATGGAAACGCCGTCTTCGCAGCGGTTCAGTTCCACAACGTCGCATACGCCGCGAACGCCAAGTTCCGACGAAAACACCGGCATGCCGTGCGAAAGGATGCGCCCGCCGCGTTTTTCGTCCGCCGCCGGATCGTGAGCGCGCTTGTGAATCAAATCGCCTTCCGCGGTAAGGCGGTTTTCGTCCCATTGCCGCTCGATGTGAATGAGCGCCCACTGCCGCGGGCAGAAGCAGAAATGCTGAATGCCCGACAGCGCAAGATAGTCCTCCTCGCGGTATTCCGTCACCCCATGACCGTACAGGACACGCCCGCGGGAACGGCGGCTTCATCGACTTCGATTTCGTAATCGTCGAAGCTGCGCGGTGCGAGCACCCCGTCCTTGCGGGCGGCTTTGACCGTGTCAAAGAGCTTATACGCCGGCGCGTTACCCAATTCGGAATCGTGTTTGAACACGATCAGCCTGCGGCAGGCCATGTTTCCGCGCGCGGCGGAGCGGTCCAGTTCAAACATGTTGAGAATTGCTTCCCAGAGCAGCGCGAGGTCCTCTTCGGAAAACCCGGTCACACGGCGCGCAAGATTGGCGGAGACATATCCTTCCGCGCGGTACAGGCCGTACGGGATAACATACTTCCGGCCCATCTCGGTCTTCTTGACTTCCGCGTCCTTCTCCGTCGTAATCGCAACGCGCGTAATGGTGATTTCCTGCTGAACGACCGGGTCGACGCTGCGCGCAAAGCCAAGCTGCACCGGACCGCGCACCTGGCCGCAGTTAAGAGAGGCTTTGACAAACGTGGTCATCACCGCGCCAAATGTGCGGATGTCAAAGAAGTTACGACACATAAAATCGCGGATTTTTTTATCCAATTCGGCTTTTGCTTCGCCCTTTGTTTTCTTGACCTTTTCTTCATCGACGCCCGCATCCGTATAGGCGCGCTCATCACTCGTGTTGAGCGGAACGCCTTGCTTAATGTAAATCTGATAGCCTTCCGCGTCCTCTTTCAGCATTTCCACATAATTGCGGATTTTCCGCTTGATGCAAACGTCCGTGACGATGCCGTAGCCTGTCTCCGCATCGACACGCGGCATGTTGCCCGCGTCCGGATCACCGTTGGGGTTGCCGTTGGCAACGTCGAAGAAAATGACAAATTCATAGCGGTTTTTAATCGGTTCGCTCATATTATGCGTTCTCCTTTTCTGATTCGGATTTTTTCGTGTAGCGCGCCTGTTTCTGATGATAGTAGCCGAGGATGAATACCCCTTGTTCCTCCAGCGTCATCCGCGCCGGATACGGGTCGTCGTCCGCGTTCAGTTTGTCGACTAATTCGCCGATTTGCCTTTCATATCGCCTGCCCCATTTCTCGTCTTTGGCGAGATGGTGCCGGTTGAGTTTGAGCAGCGTTGGAAACGCCAGCTTCGGCGTTGCGCAGGCGGAGTCGAAATAGCGGTCCGTAATAGTCGCCTTAATACCCGGATTCGCGCTCTCCTGTGCCTGTTCGAGCAGAGAAAAGAGCCGGCCGAGCACGTATGGCTTCAGCTCGCTTTGTTCGTTGAGTGCCACTTGTATAACCTCCTTGTATTCGGGATGACTGTGCAGAACATTTTTCGTTAGATATGCCTTGATCGTCGCCGCGCGCGCACGGTTGACGTTCCGGTCGGCGCGGATGCGCAGCAGGATGTTTTCGTACAGCGCCGCGGGGTAATCGCCGCCGGAAAGGATGGCGCGCATCGTCGCACCCGCAAGCAGCGGGGACGACGCGTCGTCTTTCGATCCGGGCGGCACGGTCTCCTTGAGCATCCAGTACGGCGCAAGATATTCCTTTTCCTTCGGGCCCATCGCTATCTCCAGCCGACGGTAATGCTCGGCCAGATTGTCGGCGATGTTTCCAAACGAATCGCGCAGGAAAAACCGGACGCTGACACGCGCCGCGTTCGGGGAAAGGCACAGCACGTAAAACGGCGTATCGACGTCCAGCGCCTCTATATCGACCGCTCCGCACTTAACGATATGCCGGAGCGTCTGCGAGACTTCGTTTTCCATGTTGTAACGCGGGTTCACACACTCCATGAAGGTATCCTGATACTTCACTTCCCCGTCTTCCGCCCAGCATACAAGCGTGTCGCCGTCCAACGGCATACGGTGCTCGAAATCCGCAATCAGGTGGTTGAGCGCGGAGGTGTACGCAAACGCGGCGTATTCGGAGACCGGCGCGTTGTCGTGTCCATAAGACCAGTAGGCCGGTGCGTGGAAACTCACTAGCGAAGTGCCGGCCATCTGCCCGCCGCGCACGCCTTTGATTTTTGGATGCACCGAACAAATCGGCATCTCTTTTTCGCCCGTCACCAGACACTGCATGCAATTTTCACTTTGCGTGGATTTCTTATATTCGATCCATGCTATTTGAATCGAAGAAATATCCTGCGCAAATCTGCCGTCCGGCAAGATAAAAATGAGCTGCGCACCTTTTGCAAGATCATCGTAGTACTGCGGTGCGATTTCCAACTCCGAAGCTCGCTCCGGATGCCAGGTCTCAAAGTATGATCGAATTATGCCTGCTTCGCTCCCTTTGTCCCGCTCCAGAATGCTCAAATGAAATGCCTTTGCAGTCTCAAAATACTGTCTCGCTTGTTCCGGTTTGCCTCTCGTATCAAGCCCCATAAGAAAAGCTGCATTATCACACAAAAAGTTTGACGGAGGTTTTGTTCCTGCCTTAACAAATTGCTCCGGTACTTGTTTGGGCTGCGGAACCTCAACCGTTTTTTTCCCGCGTTCAACAGATATTTTCAGTGGAACAATCTCCGATAGGCTGCCATCCTCGCGCAGCTGCAAGCCGAACGACACGCCCGTTTTCACAAAATAACGCGGCGCAATTTCGCCCGCTTTGAGCAGTGCTTCATAATAGCGCGTAAGCGCCTGTAAAATCACGATACCACCCCGCAGTCCTCCAGCGTCAGTACGCCGTCCTTCAGCGACGCCCTGAAAAACGTCGGCCGGATGTCCTCCGGGTCCGAGTAGTCCATGTCGTAGAGCATATACCCGAGGTCGCGTGCGCCGGAAAGCTCCGGGGGGCACGACGGCGGTTCGCCGGTAAACAATTTTACGTTGGCCGGGAATTCCCGGCAGCCGAAATACGGCTGCATAAACGTTTTGCCCGTCTTAAGCCGCTCGCAGGTCATCGCGTAAAACTTTTCGGGCGTATCGCTTGCGCTCGCTTTGTCCGTCATCTCAAAATGCGCACCGATGATATAGCGAACATCGGTCAGTACGAGCGACGCGCGCTGCTGAATCGCCTCGGACGCGTTGAGATAAAGCGGCCTGTTTTTCCCGTTCATCACTTTCCGCACATTGCTGACCGAAACCCGCTGGCTGACCTCGTTGCGCCGGATGTTTGTAAAGCGAATCGGGTTGCACACGCGGATTTGATCGATGCACCATTTCAGCCCCGGGTGCCAGTAAACGGCTTCAATCAGCCCGCGCGCCGCGCTCGGCGTAATCATATCGTATGTCACCCGCTCGGTTTTCATCTCCGGTCTGGAAAAGAGCGCGTACTTCCCCCACGCCTCCAGTTGGATTCCATAGCTCAATTTCATCCCTCCTTCGTTTTATTTTGAATTCTATAGTTGAAACGTCTTTTATCATTACTATCACATGCTGTTTTGCCTGCGTCAAAGGAAGAAACTATCTGATTTGTGCGTTTATTGTCGGAATTCAATACGACTATATTTCTTTTATATTTGACACTTGTTGAGATCGAGGCCGAACGGCCAAGCGGATTGAAATGTTTTTTTTGTGGAGTAGCAGCTAAGGGAGCGGCGAATTTCAGCCGCTCGTTTGCATTACACGAAAATACCGATTCCGTCTCCGGGGATTTGCAGACCAGTTTCTTTTGAATACAGCAAACTGTCGCGCAAAACGGCGAGTTCCTCGTCCAGCATCTCGATCGCGTCCGCGCCAAGCAGCAGTTCAAGCTGTCTTGGATACACGGCCACCGTATGCATGCCCGCTTTGCGCAGCAGCTCGCGCGAACGCGCGCCGTTTTTCAGCGCAGCGACGATTGTTTCCGCTTCCTCGTCCTCCGGGATTAATACGCCCTGTGCCGGCGAATCGATCACGCGAAAAAGCCCGGCCACCTTCGCAAACCGGATAGACAGCTTAGTTTGTATGCAGCCGTCCAGCATCGGCACGATTTGCTTTTTGTCCAGCGCGTCGCCTTTGATCGCAAACAGCCGGGTAAAATACGCATGGATCGCTTCCGGCGACGCAATGTCATCATACCGCTCCGTAACGATCCTTGCAACGCTGATCGGCTGACCGAGCGACGAAGGCCGTTTTTTCTGATACTGCGCATCCGGACGAAAGAGATATACAACGGCCTCGCCGGCCGGACGGCCTCCTTCGCGATTGCAGCGTCCCGCCGCCTGAACGGCGGAATCCAGCCCGGCTTCCTCGCGATACACGCAGGGAAAGTCCACGTCCACGCCCGCCTCGATCAGGCTGGTGGAAATTACGCGGCATGACAAGCCGCCCGCTAACCGCTCTCTGATCTGCGCGAGCGTCTTTTTGCGCAAAACCGGCGTCATAAGCGTTGAAAGATGGAAGTTTCCGTCGCCGCAGAGCCCTTTATAAAGCGCCTGTGCCTGCACCTTGGTGTTTACAATGCAAAGCGCCTGCCGTTGTGCGTTAAGCCGGGCAAGCAGTTCCTCGTCGGTTATCTGCCCGAGCGGCTGGAAGCGGACGCGCCGCAGCGCATCGTACAGCGCGGGCGGGTCGGCGCAGATTTCCCGGATTGGGAGCGTCGGATCGAACAGCGGCCGGAGGGCGGGCTGCGTCGCGCTGCAAAGCACGGCGCTGCAGCGATGATTGCGCACCAGTTCTTCGATTGCGCGCACACAAGGCTGCAAAAGGTCGGCGGGCAGCATCTGCGCCTCGTCGAAAATAATAACGCTGTTGGCAATGTTATGCAGCTTGCGGCAGCGGGACGTTTTGTTTGCAAAAAGCGACTCAAAAAACTGCACGTTCGTGGTCACAACGACGGGCGCATCCCAGTTTTCCGTCGCCAGGATGTGCGCGTTGGTTTCCTCGCCGCCGCTCGCGTCGTATTCCACCGAATGATGGTGTTCCAGCACGTTTTCTTCACCCAGCGCCCTGCGAAAAACGGCCGCCGTCTGTTCGATGATGGAAGTATATGGAATCACGTAAATTACACGCCGCATTTCGTTTCGTTTTGCGTGCCCGAGCGCGAACGCAAGCGAAGAAAGCGTTTTTCCGCCACCGGTTGGAACCGTCAGCGTAAATAGCCCGCACGGCAGTTCCGCCGCCCGTCGGCAGTCTTCCAGAACTTCTTTTCGCTTTTCGGCGACCAGCCGTTTTCCGGCGGGTACATCGCCCGGCGCGGGAAAAGCGCTTAGAGTTTTCTCCAGCCGTTCCAACAGCGCCGCGGGCGGCTCGCCCAGCCCCCTGCGCAGCGGCGCGTCGTTCATGAAGGATTCGGTATCCAGAAAATCCGCGTCGACCAGGCAGGAAAAAAGCATCCTCGTCCAAAAGGAATAGCTAAACCCGCGGTGCTCCGGCGCGCCCGCCAGTCTGATAACAGGCGCTTCCGGCACGGGTTCTTCCAGTTCTTCCTGATACGGCGCATAATCGTAATTCCGTTTTTTCTGCCGTTTCAGCTTGCCCTGCAGCGTCGACATGTCCGCCGTGTCCGTGGAAGCGCCGCCGTCCGGCAAGCCGGTATGGTGCCCTGCCACGCAGTACGCCAGCAGCTTCAAAAAAGGATTTTTCTGCTCCTTAGCCGCGCTGTCGAACACTTCCGCGCCCGCGGCGGCATGCTCGACACGGATTTCGTCTCCCTGCAGCCGTTTTTGCCCCGCTGGCGAGCATTTGCCGACGTCGTGCAGCAACCCCAGCGGATAAGCCTGCTCTTTACTGTTAAATTCGGACGCGAACGCCGCCGCGAGCACCGCGACGTTTTTCGCATGTTCGTAAAACGATTGTGTCCTCTCGTCTTTGGTGTGCGCTAAAAGCGGCATAACGGATACCTCGCAATAAAACTATTACCACTATTATATACGTTTAGCCTGTTACCACTCAAGATAACGCCGGTATTATCAGGCGCGTTCAAAAGCTGTTTTTCGCATTCGTTTGGAAGACGTAATCTGCAATGCACGCGCCCCGAATGGCAAGGCACCGCCGCGAAATGCTTGCACCGCGGTAAAACAAGTGCAAACTCCTTCCGATACGCTTCCAACGCCGCCGGTCGGGTTGCGCGCCGCGCCGGAAGGCGCTACAATGAGCATTAACTGCAACCGCCTATACTCGCGACGATTGCTTCGTACGATACCGATAGATTTTTCCGGCGAGCGTCACGTCCGCCGCAGAAAAGAGGAACCCGTTTTGGATATGTTACCCATCGTTTCACAGATCGGCGTACTGTTTTTTGTGGTCGCACTGGGATTCGTCGGCGCTAAGAGCCGCGTTTTGGACAAAGATTCCAGCGAAATGCTTTCCAGGGCCGTGATCGACCTGACCCTGCCCTGTTCCATTCTCTACTCCGCAATCAGCGGCGAGCATCTCCTCAGCAACGTTCAAACACTGCTGCTTATGGCCGTTGCATGCGTCATCGCTATACTGCTGATTCTGCTTGCATGGCTGCTGATCAAAATTTTCCGGATTCCGGCCGATCAGGCGGGTGTAAGTAAATTTATGATTATCTTTACCAACGCAACGTTCGTCGGCTTCCCGGTTGTGCGGGTTATCTTCGGCTCCAGCGCCGTTTTCTTCGTGGCCGTGTTCAACATGGTGTTTATGCTGCTTGCGTATACTTACGGCGTCGCGCTGATCGGCTCGCGTGAACAGAAAACGCGCTTCGGCTGGAACATGCTGCTGACCCCCATGGTCATCAGTTCCGTGCTTGCGTTCGCGCTCTATCTGGCCAACGTTAAAGCGCCCGCCTTTCTCGTCGACGCGCTGGGGTTCGTCGACCAGATGACCAGCCCGCTAAGCATGCTGACTATCGGGTGCGCTCTTGCTTTTGCGCCGATGAAAAACATTCTGCGCGTCTGGCGCGTATACGTTATGCTGCTGATTCGCATGCTGCTCTTCCCCATTGCGTTTTACTATCTGATGGGACTGGTAATCGACAACGCGCTTATCCTCGGCGTAGCCACCATCATCGTGGCGATGCCTGCGCCCGCGAGCGCGACGATGTTCTGCGCGAAATACGGCGGCGATCAGACGCTTGCTTCCTCCAGCGTGTTTATTTCAACGCTTCTTTCCATTGGAACCATCCCGCTGCTCTGCTGGATTCTGTTCGTATAAACAAAGCGTTCGTCAATCATAATCCACACAAATACAGCGCAAATGCTGCCTGTTCGGGCGGCGCTTGAGGCCGTCAAAAAACTTGTTTTTTGACGGGGTAACTGCTCTTTGCCTCTCGTCCTTCGGACTCCCGGGCGGCAAAGAGCTTTGGAAAAACCGCCCGTTCCGGGCGATCCGTTACGCCGGATGAACCTGCGCAGCCGGATTCAACGGGTTAAGGGCCTCGGCCCTTAACAATCCCAAGGACTTTTTTGACAAGCTGACGCCGCCCGTTCGGACTGCGCTTATGATTCCGGACTGGTTACTCTAAATTGGCGTGGTTTTGCATCAACAGGCCGTTTTCGTCCTTAATTTCGCGCTTTTCGGCAATGCGCAATACGAGCGCATCCACAAAGAGAAGCAAACTTTGCTCAAATAAACTTCCGCCCGGCTGAACGGAGACCGCTTCATTGCCCGGTTTCGCCTTGGGCGACGGCGCTTTGATCTCGATTACGCGGTCGGAAAGCAATCCGATCGTGGACCCCGGAACGATTGTGATCAGCGCAAGCCGCGCGCCGGCCGACTTCGCCTTTTTCGCCATCAGCGTGATCGCGCCGGTTTCCCCGGAGCCGGAACCGATCAGGAACAGATCGCCTTTCGATATGGCCGGCGTAACGGTCTCGCCGACAACGTACGCATGAAACCCAAACTGCATCAGCCGCATGGCAAACGCACGCACCATCAAAAGCGAGCGTCCCGCGCCCGCCACAAAAACCCGCTTTGCACCGATGATTTCGTCCGCCAGGCCCTCGGCATCTGCATCCGGAATCCCGCCGAGCGTGCGGGTCAGTTCCTGCAAGATCGTTTGCGAATACTCTTTCGTTTTCATGCGTGTTCCTCCTCCTTCAATACCGTCCGCATCGCCGCCGCGGCCGCGCGCGGGTCCTGCGCACCTGTCAGCGCGCCGCCCGCAATGATGATCCCTGGTTGCAGCGCCGCGTATTGCCGCACGGAAGCCGGACTTACGCCGCCCGCCACCGCCGCACGTTCCGGCGGAATGGCGGCGACAAGCGTCTTTAAGTCGCCCAGCGGCGTGCGCCCTGACTTCTGCGCGTCCACGCCCGTGTGCACGCAGATGAAATCCGCGTTCAAAGCGTGCAGTTCCTCCGCCCGCTTTGCAATGTCCGCCCTGCCGATCAAATCCGCCATGACAAGGCGGCTTTTTTCATGCGCTGTCGCTATCACATCCTGTATCGTCGCGTCGTCCGCCGCCGCAAGTACCGTTACGATATCCGCGCCGGCTGCAACGGCGTCCCCGCATTCCAGCCGGCCGCCGTCGACAATTTTCGTGTCGGCCAGCACCGTCAGTTCCGGATAGCGCTCCTTGACCGCCCGAACCGGCGCAAGCCCTTCGCGCAGAATCAGCGGCGTGCCGATTTCCACAATGTCGACCACGTCATGCACGCGTTCGAGCAGGCGCAGCACCTCCGCGCCACAGAGCGTATCCATTGCAATCTGCAGTTTCATTTCCTTCTCCTAATCCGTCGTCTTTCCGCCGGAAACGTTGACGACCGTTCCGGTGATATAGCTCGCCCGGTCGGAAATCAGATAGCAGACGAGGTCCACGATTTCGTCCAGCCTGCCGACGCGTCCGAGCGGGATGGAATGAACATATCCGTCGTTAATCTTATCACGCGTGATACCGCGCGTATATGCCAGCGCGTCGAGATATGCGTCCGAAGAGCTCAGCGCCGTGCTTTCGTGGATGCCGGGCGTGACCGCCACGACGCGGATCCCGTAGCGGCCCAGCTCCTTTGCAAACGAGCGCGTCAGAGAATTCACCGCCGCCTTTGCCGCCGCATAGATGCTCTGTCCCTGTGAACCCGGTTTGCCGGACGTGGAGGAAATATTGACGATCACGCCGCCGGAACCGATCATTTTGCGCACGACCGCCTGCGAAACCAAAACGACGCCGCGCACGTCCACGTTCATCATAAAGTCGTAATCCGCATCGCTGAGCTCATATTTGGAATACGCTTCCTTCGCGTCTACGAGCAGCCGCGGCCGGTTCACCCCGGCGTTATTGACCAGCGCGTCGATGCGGCCGAAGCGCGCGTAAGCCGTTTCGACCATTCGCTCCACGTCCGCGCGCTTTGTAATGTCGCAGCGGACAAAATACGCCGCCGCGCCTTTCTCCGGCTCGGACAAATCCGCGCCGACGACCTTCGCGCCCAACTTGGCCAGCCCTGCGGCGATGTGACTGCCGATGCCACTTGACGCGCCGGTCACGATTACAACGCGGCCCTTTAAATCGATCCAGTCTTCCATATCCATTCCTTTCCCCACAATACGCAAAACGCTGCGGCACTTATAAAAAAGACGGCGCAGTTTGTTTCAATGCTGCGTCGTCTATGCAAATAAAAACCTGTTTCCAATCCTGCGCAAAAACGCTCAGTGTACTTCGCGGCCGCCGGAAATGTTGATCGCCTGACCGGTGCAGTAGTCGCCCTCGCTGACAAGGAAAAACACATACTCTACCACGTCTTCGATCGTCGTCAGCCGGCCCAGCGGGATTTTTGCCGTGAATTTCTGCACCACTTCGTCGCGCGGAAGTTTCAGGTTATGAATGTATCCGTCGGACACGTTCGCCCAAACGCCGGTCGCATCCGTAATGCCCGGGCAGATGCAGTTGACATTGATTTTGTTCTTCGCATATTCAAACGCAAGAGCGTGCGTCATCGCGATAATCGCGCCCTTTGCCGAACTGTACGGCACCATGAGCGCGGAGCCTGTTTTGCCTGATTTGGAGGAAAAATTGACGATCTTCCCGCCTTCGCCCGCGGCGATCATGGACGGAATCGCGCCCTGGCAGCACCAGGCCGTGCCGTAAACATTTACACGAAACAAACGCTCAAAGTCCGCCTCCGTATACTCCAGAAACGGCCGCTGGTCCACAATGCCCGCCACGTTGCAGAGGCAGTATATATTTCCGGCCGTTTTCACGATTTTATCGAACAGGTCCAGCACGGCCTGCCGGTCGGAGATATCGGCCGTGTATCCCCAAACGGAAAATCCTCTGTCTTTCAGCGTTTTTGCGCTTTCCAGAACGGCGGGATCGATATCCAGCAATACCGTCTTTGCGCCCTGTTCGGCAAATTTCTCTGCAATGCCAAAACCGATGCTCTTCGCCGCGCCCGTTACGACGCATACTTTCCCTCTGAGTTTCTCGCTGCTTAAGCTCATACCCTGTATTCCTTTCCTGCCGCACCGTTTGCGGTATTGTTATTCCCCTTCCACGATACGGATGCCTTTGCTCGTTCCGAGCCGGACCGCGCCCGCCGCGATCATTTCGTCTGCAATCGCGCGGTTGTTGACGCCGGTGGAGGCTTTTATGCGAAGCCTTTCTCCCACCGTCTTTTTCATGAGCGCCACGGCCTGAACCGTCGCGCCGCCCGCGCCGAAGCCGCTGGAGGTCTTTACGAAATCCGCCTCCGCTTTTTCGGCCAGTTCGCAGCCGGTCACAATCTCGGCGTCGGTCAGATCGCTGGTTTCCAGAATCACCTTGACCAGCGCTTTAGGATGCGCCGTTTTCACCACGGAACGGATGTCCTCGCATACCTCGTCCAGCCTGCCGTCCTTGAGCGCGCCGATATTGATCACCATGTCGACCTCGTCGGCTCCGTTTTTTATGGCTTCGGCCGCTTCCACGGTTTTAACCAGCGTGGTCGTCGCGCCCAGCGGAAACCCGATCACGCAGCAGGTCGCAACGCCGCTGCCTTCCAGCTGTTCGTGGACGAACGCCACATGCACGGCATTGACGCAGACGCTCGCGAAATGATACCGCTTCGCTTCGTCGCAGAAACGACGGACGGTTTCTCGCGTCGTGCCGCATTTCAGCACCGTATGATCGATATATTTCGCATATGAAGGGTCATAGCTGTCTTTCCGTTTTTCTTCCATTTCAAACCTTTCCCGATATGTTCTGTTCCGGACCGGAGACGTTATTTCTGAACGATGAATTTCGGTTTGCCGAACACGGCGTTCGGATCCTGCGTTGAATTATCGGTCAGCCGCTTAAACGAGCCGGCCGCCGCGATGAGCAGCACGCTGAGCCGCTCGATAATCTGCGCGTTTTCCTCTTCGCCGCGCGTCGAACACTGCGCAACCACATACCGGGCAAATCCAATCAGGTTCCTGCGGATCTGCTTTTCGTTTTTTGCGCTGTTAGGCGCGATTTGATCGAACATGCGGTAACGCGCTTCAAAGAAATCTCTGCATGCGGCGAGCGTTTCATCATCCTCGGCAAAAACGGCGCGATAGCCCTTCTCCACAACCGCCTGCTCCACCGTCTTTTTCACTTCGTCCTTCATCCGCTTGATGTTCCACGTACGCATCGCGATCACCAGCAAAATGGTGACAAGCTCCATGGAAAAGCGCATGGCGTTTTCTTCCGTCAGCTCTAGTGCGGTATAGATCTCGTCGTTGCTGACACCGCGCTGATAATATTCCCTGACGAGTTTCACCCATGTGTCGATATACTCGTTGAAATTCAGCTGCAGCTTCGGGCTGATTTCTTTGAATTTCACTCTCCGGCCCTCCTATTCAAGATTGGCGTGGTGTGCCTTTATGTCCGCCTCCGTCCAGCCGTTGCGCTCCATAACGTCCAGCGCAATAATATCGCCCAGCAGATAGAGCTGCTGTTCAAACAGGGACGACATCGGCTGTTTAGAAGGGAATTCCGTTTTTTCGGCAAATTTCGTACGTCCATAAAGAATCAGCCGGTGGTCGGCAAGCCCCGCGACCGTACTCTGCGGGCTGCAGCCGATATAAAACACGTCCGCGCCGAGCCGTTTTGCGATTTTCGCGATCGCCGCGGGCAGAACGCTCTCCCCGGAAGAAGAACCCACAATCAGCAAATCCCCTTCGTGCAGCGGCTGCTCGTCTTCACTGCCGACATAATTCATGTCCATCCCGAGATGGCAAAGCCGCTTGACCCAGGCTTTGAGCGAGATCATCACGCGGCCGACGCCCATGAGCAGCACGCGCCGCCCCGGTTTGGCCAGTTCGTCAAGCAGCGTTTCGTAGTCCCGCCGGTCGATGCGCGGCAACGTCGCGTTCAGTTCGCTCAGAATTAACTCCGTCGAACGCGCGCTCATTTTGCATCTCCGCTGTAAAGCGCTTTACAGATGGTAACCTTGCGTTCATAGATATCCTTGCAAAGCTGCGGAAGGTCGTCCAGGCCGCTGCGGTGCGTGATCAGATCGAGCACCTGCATCTTGCCTTCGTCGAGCATCTTCATTGTATAATGCCATTCGTTGATCGGCAAATCGACATAGTGCGAATTCCAGATGCCCTGCAGCGTAAGCTCTTTTCTGAGCACCTGACTGTGCTGACCGAGCTTGATGGTCGTGTCTTTATGGGGATTGCCCATCATCACAACCGTACCGAACGTACGCGCGCACTCGATCGCCTGCCCAAGCGCCGCGCCGGTGCCCGTGCCCTCGATCACGACGTCCGCACCGCGTCCGCCTGTACGTTGTTTCATCGCCAAAACGATATCTTCTTTCATGCTGTTGATCACGGTCTGCCCGCGCGCCTGACCGAAAACGACCTTCTCGTCCACCACGTCCACGAGCACCGGCTCCGCGCCGAAAAGTCTTGCCCAGCGCGCCGCCATAATGCCGATCGGACCCGCGCCGAAAATCAGAACCCGCTGGCCGGCGCGCACGCCGCCCTTGCGGATTGCGTGCTGAGCAACGGTGCACGGTTCGGTGATGGCAAACATCTCGTCGGTCGTGTCCGGATTGGTGGATTCCACAAAATGCCAGTCCGACGGAACGAGGCAGTATTCGGCGAATCCGCCGTCGCTGCGCGAGCCGAGATAATCATAGTCCTCGCACATAGCGTAGTGCCCCGTCAGGCAGGGCGTGCACTTGCGGCACGGGATGCACGGAAAAACCGCTCCGCGCTTGCCGACCAGCTCTGCGTCGGCGTCCTTGCCGGCGGCCACGATCGTCCCGCCGAATTCATGCCCGAGCGTCAGCGGATATTTCTGCTTGCTCGTGCCCAATTCAAAGATGCGCGGAATATCCGAGCCACAGATACCGCAGGCGCCGACTTTAAGTAAAATCTGCCTGCCAGCCGGGCTGGGAACCGGAACGTCGTCCGTCCGGAAATCGTTGATTGCATGCAGCCGTGCTGCTTTCATTGAAACCACCTTCTTATTTGATCAGCGACTTAACGTCTACTTTTTTCTGTGCCGGGATGATCTGTATCTCGACCTTAATCCCCTTTTCGACCAGTTCTTTGAGAATCTCGTTTTCCTCCGGCGACGTCGAAACGTTCTGGAAGAACTTCTTGCGTCCGGGCGTCATGCCCATGCCTCCGATGTTCACGAAGTTAATGTCGATCCCTGCGTCGATCAGCGCTTTGATCGTCTGCGGGACCTTGACGATGACCATCGTCGGTTTCGCAAGGCCTTCTTTCAGTTTTTCGGTCGCTTCCGCAACGCTGAGGATTTCAATCGTGATCCCCGACGGGACCAGCAGGGAAAACATCTCCTGCATAAACGGGTCCTGCCGCGTTTTGTCATCGATTACGATGATATGCTGTACTTTGCTGTAAGCATGCAGCCACGCAGCGACAACCTGACCGTGGATCAGACGGTCGTCAATCCTAGTAAACTCCAGATTTTTCATGCTGCCTCCTCATATGAATCAGAAAATAATGATACCGTTCCGTTCTTCGTTATCTATAAAGACCGCCGCTCTGCAGCGCGGCCTATTTGCCGAATTCTTTTATGCCGGACGTCCCGACGGACAGCAACCCGTTCACCAGTTCTTCCTGCGTCGTTTCCTCGTTCCGCTCCGTAATGGCGTAAATCAGCATCGGGAGATTGAACCCGGTAACAATGCGCACGTTCTTTTCGCGCTTGAGCTGAAACACCGTGTTGTTCGGCGTCCCGCCGAACAAATCGACCATCGCGACCACGCCGTCCCCGTCGTCGACTTCTTCGATAATCTTTTGAACGCGCTGATAAAACGTCTCCGGCGTATCGGTCTCCAACACGCCTTCGCTGGCTATCTTTTCGCCGCGGCCGACCAGCATCGCGGCGCTTTTGAGCGCCTCGCCTGCAAACATCCCGTGGCTGGCAACAATGATCCCTACCATATTTGATCCTCTCCCGCTTTTATGAATTGACCGTCTGCAGGGCGGCGCAGTATTCGTGATACAACCGCACAAATCCGGCGGCGCCTTCATGCATCATCGAAGACGTCCCCGTCACGAACCCCGTCGCGCCGGCATGGTGCATATCTTTTGCGTTTTCGGCCGTGGTATTGCCGTCCACGATAATTTCGATTTTATGGTCCGCCCGTCCGACCGTCCGGCAGACGCGCCTGATTTTGTCCAGATGGTCCGGAACCATCTTTTGCCCGGCAAACCCGGGGTTCACCGCCATAATCAGCACGAAGTCCAGCACGGAAAGGCATTCTTCCAGATAACTCACCGATATCCCCGGGCTGAGCGCAAGCCCGGCGTGGAGTCCCTTGTCGTGCAGATTCTGCATCAGTCGGTAAGACTGGTTGCAGACTTCCGGATGGAAGCTGACCCAGTCGCCCTCTTGAAACTTGAAATAGGAAATATATCGTTCCGGTTCAACACACATGAGGTGCACGTCGATCGGAAGATTCGTCGTTGCGTGAATATCGTTGAACGTATTGGTGCCCAGCATGATATTCGGCACGTAATGACCGTCCATCACGTCAAAATGAACGGCGCTGACGCCCACTTGCTCAAATGCATGCAGATAGTCCTTTATCTCCCAGGCCTTGCTGCACATGATAGACGGAAAAATTGAAACATCTGTTTGATTCATAAGGAATCGTCTCCTGTACACGTTTCTTCGGGGCGTCCGCGCGGAGTGTCCTCCGTGCGGACGCCGGTATGTTTGCGTTGATTGCTTAATACGCGCCCATGATCGCTTTAATGCCGACCAGCAGCAGAGCAAGGCCGAAGCAGAAAAGGATGACCGTCATCGGTTTTACGCGCTTCTTGAGCAGCTCCCAGACGCCGAGTACCGTGCCGAGCGGCAGCAAGCCGGGCAGCAGGGAGTCGAACACGCCGGTCTGCACGTTGAGCGTGACTGCACCGAGTTCGTTGGTCCACGTAAAGTCGAGGAACGACAGGTCGAGGTTGACGTTGCCGACCGTCATGCTGCCGACCACCATGAGGCCGACGATGCTGACGGCTTCCAGGATGCGGTTGAGCAGTCCGGTCTGGAGCAGCTCGATGATCGCCGCTTTGCCCCGTTTATAGCCCATCATGTACATGTTGTAGCCGAGCGTCAGCATCAGCACTTTGTAGATGATTTCAAACAGGATCGGGCCGGCAAAGTTCCCGGCCAGCGCGAGCTGAATGCAAACGCCTGCCAGAATCGGGTAAGCAATGGACTGGGAAACGACGTCGCCGATGCCCGCCAGCGGACCCATCAGGGCGGAACGCACAGAGATGATTTCATCGGCTGTGATGTCCTCGCCATTGGCGCGCTTTTCTTCCATCGCCGCAGTGATGCCATGGATCACGGTGCCCATCCAGGAAGGCTCGGTGTTGAAGAAGATCAGGTACTTCTTCAGCTCTTCCGCCTGTTTTTCTTTGGGATAGAGCGCGCGGATGATCGGAACGAACGCGTTGGTGTTGCCAAGGCCCTGGAGGCGCTCGTAGTTGTAGCAGGTTTCGCCGGAATACCCGAGCAACCAGTTTTTAACAAGATCGGATTTTTTCAGTTCTGCCATGATTACGCACCTACCTTCTTAGCCTGGTTGTCCTGGAAGTTGTAGAGCAGAACGGCAATGATTACGCCGATTACGGTGATCATCATCGTGCTCAGTCCCATGAACATCGCCAGCGCGAATCCGAGGAAGAAGAACGGGACGATCTTCTTTTTGCCCAGATAGTTGAGCAGCATGCCAATACCAAGAGCAGGAAGGATGCCGCCGGCAATCGCGAACAGGTCCATGATCCACTGCGGGAAGGTTGCCAGCCAATCGCCGAAGGATTTGCCGATTAAGACGATAAGCAGCGCCGGCAGGCCGTTGAGAATCAGGGACACAAAGAACGACGGCAGATAGTTGCAAACGCGCACCATCTTGATGTTGCCCGCCGCCAGATATTTGTCGGCTGCGTGCACCCAGAGTGCGTTGATGGACATGTACGCGTTCCAGGAAAGGACCGCCACGCTGCCCAGAATGACGCCAATGGTCGTCGCGGTTGCGATATCCATGCCGGAAACCAGCGCAAGCGCGGTTCCCACAGGGCCTGCGAACATCGGGTTGCCGGGCATGGAACCGCCGGCGGTGATGAAGCCGACATAGGGCAGGTTGATCGCCGCGGCGATCATCATGCCTTCGAGCGGTTGTCCCATCACGAGGCCTACGAGGAAGCCGGACCAGATCGGGTACAGCCATGTTCTCGTAATAGAATGACTGAACCACCAGGTACAACATGTTGCAATCAGCGCAACAATGATTGCCTTAAATACCAATTCTCTCACTCCTTTTTTTGGTTTCGATAAAGATTTGGAACAAGTGACAAGCGCGTTGAGTGGACCCCATCTCCTCCTTTCGATAGAGAGCAACAGACTTCCGCAAAGGGTTTACGCTTCCTCTTTTCTTTCCAGCGCATACCCCTCCGGAAGCGCTTTGAGCAGGAGTTGCTTCACTTCCGTTGCATCCTCTGCATTTATCATGGATTCCCCAAGTTGAAGCATTTTGGACGAGTCCAGCATGCTCAGCCGGCATTTCGTTTCCAGAATTCCGGAAGGGGAAACGCTGATCTTTTGGATGCCCAGCGCGACCAGGGCCGCAAGGCCGAGCGCGGTACCCGCCATTTCGCCGCAGAGCGAACATACGACATTCTCGTCTTTGCAGGTATCGATCGTACGTTTGATCAGGCGCAGAACGGCCGGATCAAGAAAATTATACAGATAGCCCACGTGGGCGTTCATACGGTCAGCAGCATAGGTGTACTGTGTAAGATCGTTGCTGCCGATGCTTGCAAAATCCACATATTTTGCAAAATGGTCGATCCGAAGCGCCGCGGACGGCACCTCTACCATCATCCCCGTGTGATACGCTTCACCAAACGGGACGCCTTCGTTTTTCAGCTGGCTTTTCGCTTCTTCCAGCGCGTCCAGCATCCCTGTAAGTTCCTTTTTGACGGCAATCATCGGGAACATGATCCATATGTCGCCGATAGCCGCCGCCCGCAGGATCGCCCGCAGCTGCGGCATCAGCAGGTCTTTGCGTTCGAGGCTGATGCGCACCGCGCGGTACCCCATAAACGGGTTCATCTCTTTCGGAAGGTTCAGGCACGGGGCTTCTTTATCCCCGCCGATATCCATCGTACGGATCGTCAGCGGCCTGCCGTCAAGCTTCCTTGCCGCGTCCGAATAAATCGCGAACTGCTCCTCCTCGTCGGGGAGCGTCGCGCGGTTCATATAAAGAAACTCGGTACGGAACAAGCCGACGCCGTCCGCGCCGTAGGCAAGCACCTTGTCGAGCACGGCGGGCGCAACGATATTGGCCAGCAGGCCGATTTTCACGCCGTCAGCCGTCCTTGCTTCGCGGGCGGCAAACCCGAGCAGCTCACGCCGTTGGCTGAGATACGCTTCCCTGCGCGCGCCGAACGTTTCGATCTGCGCGGCGCTTAAGCGATCCTCCGCGATTCCCCGTTCGCCGTCCATAAAGACCGTTTCCCCGTGCGCCATCCCCATTGCACCTTTGCAGTTGACGATGGTCGGGATTTCAAGTCCTGTCGCAAGGATGGAAACATGAGAGGTTTTCGTTCCCTTTTCCGTAATGATTCCACGGATATGGTCGAAACGCGCCGTCATCAGAATGGACGGCAGCAGATCGTCCGCCACAACGATGCAGTCTTCCAACAGCCCCGCCAGACTCGGGTACGGCAGGCCCGCAATCAGGCACGCAAGGCGAACGCCGAGATCGTGCACGTCGTCCGCGCGCGCCGCCATGTATTCGTCGTCCAGCGCCTGGAGCATGCGTTCAAATTGATTCGCCGCGCGCAGGACCGCCGCCTCGGGCGCATACCCCGCGTCAATTTCGCCGCGCACCAGCTCCTCAAAGGATTCGTCTTCCAGCATGGCCAACTGCACGCCGATCAGTTCCGTATACGTGCGATTGCTGCTTTCCCTGGAAATCGCGGAAAAATCCGTTTTCAGCTTTGCCGCCGCCTCCGAAAAAGCGGCCATCACAGCCTCTTTCGGTTGTTTTGCACGCAGTTCCGTGTCGATATGCGGCAGCGGAGCGAGGCGGAAGCAGCGGTTCAGCGCGACGCCCGAGCACACGCCAATTCCTTGATAGCGCATATTATTCCTCCAGCGATTCAATAAACGAAACGATCGTTTTCCCGGCCTTTTCGGCGTTTTCTCCTTCAACACGAACGCGGATTGTTTCGCCATGCTTGAAGCAGCCGCCTAATAAACTGAAAATGCTCTTCGGATTTGCTTTTCGTTCGCCGCTGGATACCGTAATATCATTTGGAAAGCTTTTGCAAAGCGCGCTGAGCTGCGCAGCAGGCCTCGCGTGAAGCCCCGTTGGGTTCTGAATAACGGTTTCCTGTTCAAACATGGAAGCAAACCTCCTGAAAGTAAAATTGACATTTGGACGATGACCAAGAACAGTTTTTCCGATTTGAAAAACAGATGCGTTCCCAGATGCGCCTTATCGGCGGGAAGCGGTTCCCCGTTACCGCTTCCCGCCTCAGGGGGATGGGAGGTAGTATGGAAACACTTCTCACTTGATATATTGCAACATTTGTGCCAAAACACTTTTTCTCCCACTTTACGGCCTTTTTTCGTTCATGCCTCGAATCTGTTTTACCCGATGCTGATCTTTCCAAAACAATTTCCTGAACAAACACGGCGTGCTGTATCGCGCCCGTATTACTTGCAGCACAGCCGAAACCCGAACGTAAAAACGCCGCACGGGAAACCCGAACGGCGTCAGCCTGTCAAAAAAGCCCCTGGGATTGTTAAGAGTCGTAACCCTTAACCCGCATATTCCGGCCGTGCCGGTTCATCCGGCGTAACGGATCGCCCGTTTCGGGCGGTTTCTCTGTGCGTTTTGCCGCACGGAAGTCCGAAGGACGAGAGGCAAAACGTGGTTACCCCGTCAAAAAACAAGTTTTTTGACGGTCTCACGCCGCACAGGGAATCCGTACGGCGTTTACATGCTCCGCCCGTCCGATTATTTATCCAAAACCAGATTCAGTATCTGTTCGATCATATCATACTCTTCCTGCGGGATATCGATATGATAGACAGACGATAACGGCCCGAACGCGTCCAGCAGGTCGGCAGGCGGATTCGGCGCGGGCTTGTTCTTCTGCGGGCAGTCGAAAACCAGCCGCTCGACCATCGAGCAAAGATGAATGCCCAGCATGATGCGCTTCCCTTCGTGCATTTCACCGCGCGAGGCCTCGATGTCGCGCGTCGCCTGCTTGAGATAGGGAAGCATTTTATCCGCGTCAAGATAGAAAAGATAGCCGCTCAGATAACGGCCCGTATAAAACGCGTTCTCAAATGCGGATGCGCTCTGCGGCAAAGCCTGTTCCCCGACGTTTTCGCGATGGCAGATGTTGTAATTGCTCAAAATGCCGGAAAGACGCTGCATCCCGTTGCCAAGAACAAATTCTTCGATGGAAATAAACGGAAACGAAAGCTCCAGCCCGACGTCCATGCCGACGATACACAAGATATTGCGCACGCAGGACAGCTCGAATATCCGGTTCTTCAGCGCGTCGATCGAAGCGATGTCCATCGTGACGATTTCGATATCCGGCGGCAGTTCAAACGTATCGCTGATGATCTTTTTCAGTTTGACCGCCGCGCCGCAGCCGGAGATGCAGGCGGTCACGATCACCCGTTTCTGCCCGCCCGCGACAAGCTTGGCCGTTTCGACCTCAAAAAGCTTATTGTAACTGCGCTCGAACTGCTTCAGATGATGGTATACCTGCTGCGCAGACGCATGCTTTTCCGAAACAAGCATGGACGCTTCAATCACCATGGACGTGCTGATGTTGTCCAGCGCGTAAAGCGGCGTCTCTATCTTTTGCCCTATCGACGTACACAGTTCGGCAAGCACCGTCGCGTCCGTCAGCACCAGATAGCTGCTGCAGCCGCTCATTTCGTCCAGTTTTGCTTCTACGGCCAGCCGGATCGAATCGTCGGACTGCTGGTCGGTCAAATCCAGCCAGCAAACAAAATTCCGCCCCAAAACCGTATTGGCGACTTTCGCCATCGTGCTTGCGCTGCCAAGCCCATGGCAGAGGACCAGCACGCCGACGTGCTCGGTGCTGCCCGCGTCGCTGACCAGCCTGCAAAGCAGATTGGCAAAAAAACCGATCTCGTCGTCCGGCATTTCCAGTCCGCATTCGTTGCGCATATACAGCACAATCTGTTTTGCCGCGTCAAAATACTGCGGCTGTCCTTCCTGAATACGGTTGAGCACCGGACATACGATCGGCTTTTTTGCCTCGACGCGTGAAATCGCCGTGTCCAGATGCATTGCGATTATCTTTTTGTAGCGCTCTTCCAGCGTGATGCCCAACTCACATTTGATGATCGCATCCGCCTTCTGCGCAACGTCCACCGCCTGCTTGGAAAGGAACTCGACGAACATTTTGCAGTTTTCGCCGTCATGCCGCTCCATGAGTTCACGAATATAGCTTTCGATATCCAGCGTCATGGCCAGTTCCAGGGTTTCTTTGTCCTGAATGTTCTGTGCAAACGCCTGATACTGCCGCGCGAGCAGGTCGTAAATATCCGTCTCCCGGCCGCCCGAAACGAACGCTTCCTGCGGCTGCGCCGCACAGTCGGCGTCCTGCACGCGGATATCGAGGTCCCGCGCGATTAGGTTGATGTCCGAATATACGCTGCGGATCTGGCGCAGACCGTCCTTGACATGGAACGGAAAGTCCGTTATCCCGATCGAAAGGTGCGTCTGTCTGCCCATCAGGCATTCGACGTACGCGCGCGCACACGCAACACGGATATCGTTTTCCAGCTGGCCGACGTTGCCCGGGCAATCGTAGGCCAGCAGCGCCTTGACCGTCAGCGCGTCCGCGCGCAAATCGAGCTTGAGCTTCGACGCCTCGTTTTGAAACAACTGCTGAATCAGCTGAAACCGCTCGAACGGGCTGCGGTCCGCCAGCGCGGGCAGCGTGACGGAAATCGGAATCCGCCGGTTAAACGTTGCCAGCAGCGCGCTGTCTTTGTTTTCCGTTGTCGCCATGATGATGATCGGATGGGACGTGCGCGTCGTATCCGCTTCCCCCAAACGGCGATACTGCGAAAAGTCCATCAGGAAAAACAGCATCTCCTGCGCCGTCTCCGGAAGGCGGTGCACCTCGTCCAGAAACAGCACGCCGCCGTCCGCCGTCTCGACCAGCCCGGCGTGTTCGTCATCCGCGCCGGTATACGCCCCGCGCGCATAGCCGAAAAGCTGCGCCATAATCAACTGCGGGTTGTTGGAGTAGTCCGCACAGTTGAACGAAACGAACTGCGCCTCCGGTCCGATGCGTTTCGCGCGCTTCGCATATTCGTAAAGCAGTTTGGCAAACGTGGTCTTCCCGACGCCCGTTTTTCCGCCAATCAGAAGCGGAAGTCCGTTGAGCGGGTAAAGCACGGCCGCCTTCGCCTTTTCGATTTCCATGCTCATGCTGCCGTTGTGGCCGACGAAGCAGTCGAACACCGCATCCGCGTCCGCGAGCGCCGTTCGGCTTTTCTCTGTTGGAATCGGCGTAAGAAGCGCGCTGCTGGCGCGGTATTTGACCGGCCATCCCGGGAGCTTCTCAACCAACTGTTCCTCGAATAAACGGTTCAGATCGGAACTGACGTTCGCGCGCGACGCGCCGACGGCGTTGGCAATCTCCTCCGTAGAATAAACGGCGTCCATACCATGCTGGCTCTTCATCCGCCGCAGAAATTCATAGATCGTTTGTTTTCTGGTCATACCCCGCTCCTTTCCGCCGCAGAAAGCCGGATCATCATGCGGTATTTATTGACAGTGCGCCGCGAAAGGGAAACGCCGCAGCGCTGCTGCAAAAGTTCGGACAGCGCGCGGTCGCTGATCGCTTTGCCGCCGGGTTGCTGTCCAAGGATTTCACAGATCAGTTCACAGGCGCCTTCGCGGGAAAGCCCGTTCTTGCCCGTGCAGGTAAACAGCTCCGACGCGGCGAATACCCTGCCCTCAAACAGGACGTATTTCCCCGCCGTCGCCCGCGAAACGGTCGAACGATTCAGGCCGAGCGCGGTTGCCGCATCGCTCATCGGCAGACGGACGCGCGCTTTCCCGTCCAGATACGGACGCTGACGGTCCGCCGCAAACTGTAAAACCGCAAGCAGCGTTGCATTGCGGTGCTCCAGGCAATAGATCAGCCGGTTGGCGTAAAAAACGCCTTCGTTGACAAAGCGGCCGCCGCCTTGCCGGCGGCCGTCCACGTAAGCGTTACTCAGCGAAACATGCGGCAGCGCATGTTCGAGCAGACGAACGCCGTATCCTTCCTCCGTTTTAATGATTTCCGCGTCCGGCTGCACGTAAACCGCGGAATCCGTTTCCGGCTCGACGGGATGCATTGCAAAGCGTCCGAGCGTTTCCGTAACGCGTTCGATCTGCCGCCCGTCCCAGTCGAGCCTGCTGCAAACCTCGTCAAACGCCCCTCTCGAATACAGCCGGAACGCCGCCGCATTTTTCAGCAGGGCGCGCAGTTCCTCCGACGGACGTTTCCCCCTGTTCGCCTGAATCCAATAGCATTCCCGCAGGGAGCGCGCACCTACGCCGGCCGGTTCAAGCGACTGCACGGTGCGCAGCGCCGCATGCATCACCGTTTTCAGGCCGGGCGCACAGCGTTTCAGCGGGTCGGCCGGCAGGTAACCGTATTCGTTTAAATTACGGATGAGCGCACGCGCAATCTGCAGCACCTCTGCGTTGATATCCGTGGGAAGCTGCAGATAGAGGTCCTCCCGGTAATCGGTTTTTGCGGGAACGAGCAATTCCAACAGGTCCTCTCCGCCCGCCTGCGGGAACGTCAGTTCCACGCAGGGGTTGCGTTCCGATTCCCGTTTGAGATACTCCGTCAGCTGCGAAGCGTTCAGCGAAAGCATCCGGACCATGGTTTTGCCGCAATGCGAAAACGCATAAACCTGCTTCTGCGTCTGTTCGTGCCGCAGGTCTGCGCCTAGTTCATGCGGTTGTCGACTGCGATTTTGTTTCATAAGCGTTTGCGTTTGATTCGCCATAACCGGAACGGATTGCATCGGTCTTTCAGAAATACCTGAATATCCCGTTTCATTGGTTTCTTTATGCTGGCCATAGAAGGGTATCACACTTCCATACAAATTTCAATTACGCGCGTTTTCGCCTGGATGCGGCAATACAGAGACCCGCCCCCAAAAGGACGAGCCGCATGCATTATGGCAGGTGAATGTCAGCGCTGTTTTTCAGCGGAAAAGACGCCGCGCACGCGCAGGACGGTTCCGCCCGTTTCAGTGCAGTGCTTCGTCTTCCATCATGGGCGATACACGCCGCTTTTTCCAAAGCAAAAATACAATCAGCGCAACCAGCAGATAGCAAATCGTTCCCGGGACCGCCGACTCGATGCCGAATGCGCCGCCCGTAATCAACGTCGATTCTGCGCTGAGTTGATATGAAAACAGACTCGCTTCATTATAATGTGGGCTGATATAAAGGATATTGCCGAGTATGACGATATTCCATAAGCCGTGTACAATTGCACCGGGCCAGATCGAGCCGCTCTGAACTGCGATCATAGAGAACATCACGCCGACGCTCGTCCCCGCGACGATAAGCATGATGATATCGACTGCGTTCGGCGCATCGATATTGAAGATATGCGCCACGCCAAACAGCACGGACGGAATCAGCACGGCCACGGCAAGCCCCCACTGCTTTTCAAGCAGGCGCATGAGATATCCGCGGAACAGGAATTCCTCCGCAATGCCCGCGGCCAGACCTACCCCAAAAATGGCCGAAATAATCAAGCCGCCGGCGTATCCGTCCGGATGGGCGGGCTTTGTAAGCGTACCCGGCACAAACAGCAGATAGAACCCCGAGACGAGAACCGGC
>CAYTHS010000025.1:16751-27515 GCA_964437665.1 uncultured Oscillospiraceae bacterium | reverse complement strand
AATAACGATGATCGATGCAAAGCAGTTCGGCAGCAAATGCTTGAAAATCATTTTCCTTTCGCGTTGACCAACCAACATCGCGGCCGTGACATAATCGTTCGACTTAATCGACAGCACCATACCGTTCACAACGCGAACGTATCCCGGTATGGAGCCGATGGCCAGAACAACCGCCATACCCGGGATACTCTGCCCTATGATCATCGCAAACACCATTGTCAAAATCAGCGTAGGTATGGAGAGCTGCGCATCTACCAGCCGCATGACCACCCCGCCGAGCAGTCCTTCAAAATAGCCCGCCAGCAGGCCTAACGTACAGCCTGCCGCAGCCCCCAACAGGCTGGCCATCAGGCTGGTCACCATCGAAATCCTCGCACCATAAAGAAGCCGCGTCAGAAAATCACGGCCCAGATTGTCCGTGCCCAGCAGATGCTCCGCGGTCGGCTTACTCAACGTTATCGTTAAGTCCTGTTCATAGGGTGTGTACTGCGTTATTACAGGCGCAAAAATCGCGGCAAATACAAACAGTAAAACGATGGCCAGACAGACTTTTACCAGGATTCCCCTCCCAAAAAAAACGCGTAAGGATTGCTTGAAATTACTTGTCTTCTTGCTTTCCATACTTCTACCTCCTGGCCTCGCGGATCCGCGGATCGATGAATCCATATAAAATGTCGACAATCAGGTTGGCCGCAACCGTAAACATCGCGATAATCAGAACGCACGACTGCACCACCCAATAATCGCGATTACTGATACCGGACGTCATCATGCTTCCTACGCCGACAATGTTAAAAACCCGCTCGACCAGCAACGCCCCGCCGATAACGACCCGCACCTGCATGCCAATGATCGTCACTACAGGAATCAGCGCGTTTTTCAGCGCATGCCGGAAGATTACGCTTCGTTCGGGCAGGCCGTTCGCCCGCGCGGTACGAATATAGTCCTGATTGACTACTTCAAGCATATTGGAGCGCGTTTGCCTGGTCAGCGACGCAATCATCCCGACCGCCATACAGAATACGGGCAATATCGCCTTTTGCAGGTAACCGGCAAAATCTTCCGACGGTGCGACGAACCCCTGCATCGGCAGAATTTTCAAGCCGAGCGCGTCCGTGGCAAACACAATAATACATAGGATTCCAAGCCAGTACTGCGGTGTGCCTGCGCCAAGCGTCGCAAAAAAAGTAATGATCTGATCGCCAATTTTCCCGCGTTTGATCGCGCTTAGAATTCCAAACCCGATTCCGCTGAATATTGCGACAACCATCGCGGGAAGCCCAAGCGCAATTGTACGTGGGATTCTCTCTTTCAGCAGGTCCAGAACGGGACGGTGATAGCTGAGCGATTCCCCAAAGTCGCCCTGAAAAATCCCCCCTATCCACAGAATATACTGTTCCGCCAACGGCGCATCCATATTGTATTGCTCCCGTAAACGCTGAACGTCCTCTTCCGACGCCTCGTAACCCAGTGCCAGCCTGGCCGGGTCGCCCGGAAGCAGATGCATGATTGAAAAGACAAACAGCGATACCAGGAACACAACCAATATGGAAATCAGAACTCTTTTTAAAATGTAATTAACCATGTTAATCCCGTTCGAAATTTATTCTGTCCAGCATGTCTGAAAGTGTCGCAAGGGGAAGGCGCCCCCTACAATCCGTATCGAACGCCTTCCCATGCCGAAGCGTCGGTTTGCTTAACTATCGAGCCAAGCAAGATGCAACGTGTCCGCCCGGTTCATCGATGCATACAATCCTGAATCATGCAATGCAGAGGTGTAGGCAACAACAGGCTGCGTCAAAACCGTCGTCTCCATCATGCATTCTTCCATAAATACCTTGTACGCAATCTCCTTGAAGAGCTCGATCGACTCATCGGCATCCGCGGCAATCGCTTCTGTGATCAAATCGTTTACTTCATCGGTGTGCAGGAATGCCGTTACGCCGAGGCCACGTTCAAGACCCTGCTTGAAGTTTGCGGCAAGCTGCGATGCCTGACCGTTTGACGTTCCCATCGGATGCAGGAGCATGCCATATTCCCAGCTGCCGATGTAACCGGCATAGTTGGCAACTTCAACAACGTTGAGTTCACAGGTGACGCCGATTGCGGCGAGTTGCTGCGCAATAATCTGTGCCTGATCTTCGCCCCAGCCGGTTTGCAGCGTGATGCGCGTTGTGAACCCATCTGCATACCCGGCTTCCGCCAGCAGTTCTTTCGCCTTCTCTACATCGTACCCATATCCGTCTATCTGATCATTATAGTACGCGGTGCCCGGCGCACACCACTGACTGCTTTCGATATAGTAGCCCTGCGTAGCAACCGGACCTATAACGGACGTATCGATCGCATAGCTGAACGCCTGACGAACACGGATATCGGAAAGCGGATCTTCGGCGTTTGTGCACATATAGCAAAGCGTGTAACCCGTGCCGGCGAGGTTGGCCGCCTGCACAACGACATCGTCGTTACCGGCAAGCTGTGTAGCCGTGTTGTAATCGGTAACAGGAAGCACATCCAGTTCTCCCTGCTGCAGTGCGGCTGCCGCAACGGTTTCATCGGTGTAGATCACCATATCCACTCCATCCAGCAGCGGTTCGCCCTGCCAGTAGTCTGCAAACTTCACAAGATGCACCGCCTCGTCATGATCCCAGCTTTCAAACATGAACGAGCCGGTTCCAACAGGATTAGACACAAGATAGTCCGCGCCATACGTGTCGAACGCGACTTTCGAGGTAATATAGCAGGTTCTCGCCAAGGCAGACGGGAACAGGCTGTCCCAAACGTTCATGTGGATCACAACGGTTTCCTCGTCCATTACTTCAGCATTATCAAAGCTGCCGTAAAACGACCCGGTCAGCACGCCGTTTTCTTTGTAGTAATTTAGGTTCCATGCAACGACTTCCGCCGTTAAGTCGCTGCCGTCGTGAAATTTGATCCCCTGTTTGATTTTCAGCGTAAATGTCAGCGCAGCTTTGTCCGCCGTTATGGAATCCACCAGGAAGGGCTGCGGATCCCCGTTGCTGTCATAACGCAAAAGCGTTTCGTTTGTAATGTTCAGAATCGTCGTATCGATAGGATTTCTTGTAGACCATGCCTGGAGTGTCGTCGGCTCGCCCTGAATACGATACGTCAAAATACCGCCTGCCATCGACGTGGTTTCCGCGGCTTCCCCCGTCGCCTCAGTCTCCGTCGCCGCTTCTTCGGACCCGGTTGTCGTCTGAGTAGAGCTTTCCGTGCTTGTCGTTTCCGTTCCCGCTTGACAGCCGAACATGAAAACGACCATCATAATCGCCAATACGTACACAATTACCCTTTTCATTTTTTCCTCCTGTATATTTGTTATTTCCCCGCCCTGTTAGCAAACGCAGAGATTCACCAAGGAAGCTTTTTGAATTCAACTTCCATATCCAACCATTTTCTATAGTTGCACATTACGACCGTCTGCTCCTGCAGTGTCGGGTATCCGCCCATATCGTGCAGTTCGGAGAACACCGTGCTCTGGTTTTTCATGTTTTCCACGCCATATTTCAGCATTCCGTAAAGCGCGGCTTTCTCGAAAATATGCATGGTAACAAAGTTAAACCCGAGCGGATAAATATCTTCGAGTTTCACCGTGGGAACCCCGTCGATCGAGAAAACGTCCGGCCACATCTTCCAACCAATATCATATTTTGCCACCCGCTTAGCATCTTCCAATGTGCGGACGCCAACCATTGTCATTTCGGCCCCAAGGTCCCTGGCCCGTATCGCGCGTTCCATCGATTCAACAAATCCTTCTTCCGAATCCAGCGGTATCCCAACGCGCGCAATTACCACACAATCGGATCCTTCACATGCTGCAAGCGATGCTTTTATCTTTGAAAGCCACGCGTCGCGCGGAATCACCGTGTCCTGCCATCTGGGTTTCTTTTTCCCCGGCGCCAGCATCCGCTCAAATCCGCGTATCCCGGTCGAATCATCAACCGTAATTCCCATCGCACCCGCCTTTGCAAGACGATACATGTTGCGATAAACAACTATCGGACTTTCGCCATATCCGTCATCGGCGTCTACGATGACCGGCAGAGGGGAAAAGTTTGTCATTCTTTCCGTAATCCAAATCAATTCGTCGATCGAAACAAATCCCATGTCCGGCAATCCATCCATGCTGTAAGCTACTGCGCCGCCTGAGAGCATCAGCGCCTGGTATCCACATTCTTCCGCCGCTCTTGCCGAAATACAATCGTAAACGCATGGCGCAAATATCTGTTCCTTCGATACTAAATCCCGAAATTTTATCTTCTTTTCCATATCACTCGCTCCCTCAATCGTATTTAATGTCGTACGACTTTGCGTTCACTTCATGCAGATCATTAAACTCATCCTCCATTGGAATCCACTTTTTCCAGTATCCCAGCAGGTCATGGTGTTCTTTGCTCGGGAGCGTGCCGTCGAAGTCGTGCTGATCGATATAGACCGTGTTTCGGTCCTTAATAGTTCTTTTGCCGTAATCCAGCATTCCAAACAACGCGCCCTTCTCGGTATAGTGCATCGTTACCAGATTAAAGCCAAGCTTGCCGATATCGACCAATTCCACATCCGGCCTTCCATCCGTAACGCCAACGTCCGGCCACATCTTCCAGCCGGGATCAGCCGCCGCTACCTTCTTTGCATCTTCGAGCGTCTTCATGCCGCCGCAGAGCAAGGTGATCGGCGCCCCTAGTTCACGCGCCAGCAACGTCCTTTCAATAGATTCATCAATCGAGCCGTACTGGCCATACGCTTCAGTCCTGGCAATCAGCATACAGTCAGTCCCCGCGCAGGCATCCAGCGCCGCTTTGATCTTCGAAAGCCATATCTCGCGGGATACAACGCGGTGCTCAAACGGAATCTCTTTGTTAACAACCCAACGTTCCCAGCCGCGAATACCTGTTGAATCATCGATGGACAGCGCCATCGCACCTGCCTTTGCAAGCCGCTGTACCAAGCGGTACGTCGTTAGCGGGCTCTCGCCATATCCGTCATCCGAATCTACGATAAGCGGCAATGGCGAAGTGTCCGTAATCCGGGTGGTGGCCCATACCAGCTCATCGGGTGAAAGCAACCCCAAATCCGGCACGCCGCACATACTGTACGCCAGAGCCCCTCCCGAAAGCAGCATCGCTTTATAACCGGCCAGATAAACTGCATGTGCAGAAAGAGCATCATAGATGCAGGGTGCAAACACCTGTCCTTCTTCCATAAGTTCTTTCAAAGTCGTTTTCTTTTCATTCATATTTTTTCTCCTTTCGAAACAAACTCGCTATTGCACATGTGAAAAGAATGCGCATTCACGGATACCTATCTGGTTTCGCAAAACTCCGCCAGCCCTTCAATCGCATAAACGCGAACGGGGCATGAGTCGAGGCCCTTGATATACATCGGGGCAAACGAGATGAAAAAAGTGCCTTTTTCCAGTTCCTCCAGGTTTTTCAGAACTTCCAGAAATGTGATGTTCGCCGCGAGCAGGATATCGTGGAAAGGCTTGACGTCCTCGTTGCAGTTTTCGATGGATACGCCGTCGCCGAAACCGACGCACTTCACCTTGTGCTTGAGTAACCACCCGGCAGTTTCCCCGTTGACGAAGAGCCGTTTGTCTTCGGGTGTGTTGGTCTTACTCGTAAACGGCGGGAGTTTATACTTTGAATCGAGAATAACCACGTCGCCTTCCCGTATACGCTCTGCGCAGGCTGCATCGAGCATTTCCGCGGTGATGTGCTCGTTTGGTTTTGCGTCGATAACGACATAAATGCCGCGTCCAAGAAAATTAGTGAGCGGCAGGTCGGAAACGTCCGGCCAGCTATCATCGTGATGATAAGGACACTCACAGTGCGTACCGAGATGGCTCGTTATATCGATATTGGTGTGAAAATCCGGAATTGGCCCGCCCGTATTAAACCGGAACAAGTGACATCTTCTCGTTTCCGTCGCCGGGTCAAGAAATTTGGTCAGATCGATAATGCGTAGACTTCCCATTTGATATGCGCTCATTTGCCGCCTCCAGCTATTATTTTCAGACGATCTGTTTTTGAACTTTGCTCTCCATTGCATGCACCAGAGCCACCACCATACGATGATAAGGTACGTCGATAGCAAGCCGCTTTGCGATTTCGACTACGGACCCGCTGATAGTGTCTACCTCCGAACGAGCGCCCGCCTTGATATCCGCATATATCGACGTATACCCATCCCTTGCGTTGCGCAGCACTTCACAAATACCTGCGACGACCTCCGCTTCGTCAAATTGCGCGAATCCTTCCGCATTCGCCACGACGACCGCCTCATGCACAAGCTGTTCCATCAAAAAGTGTGCGTCAGGATCGTCCAGTATGAATCCAAGCGGCACCTGCAGAATTCCCGTGAGCGAACTCGCGGCAGTGTTTATAAACAGCTTGCTCCAAATCTGTTTCTTTACGTTTTCCGAGCAGGCGCAGGGAAATCCGCAGGACGTCAGGTTTTCGGCGAGCGCCTGTACTTGGCAGGCTTCTCCCTCCAGCACGCCGATATAGGTTTCGCCGCCGCCGCCGTGATGAACGTAACCGTCCGTAATAATAGAGCTGTTATGCTGTGTCGAACCAATCACAACATGTTTCTTATCTGCGAAGCGCAGCAGTTTCTCCTCGTGTCCGGTCCCGTTCTGCAGCGTCATCAAATATGTATCCTTACCGATCAGGTGACGGTTGTTTTTGAGCGCCTGGACAGTGAACATCGCTTTCACAAAAACTATGATTAAATCCATCTCTCCCAGTCCCAGCGTGTTTGTCACGGCAGCCGGGTGAAAAACGGCATCCCCGTCCTTTTCACGAATTTTCACGCCCTGCTCGTTGATACGCGCCACACGCTCCGCGTTTATATCCACAAGCCATACCCGATTGTTTTTGGATAGATAGCCGCCGAACAGCGATCCCATCGCTCCCGCGCCCAATATTGTAATATTCAATTGGTCCTCCGTTAAAGTCGTCTGTGATTCTGATTTGTGTTTTAGTCTTGATTATTGCTAAAATCTGGTTTCGATTGCAATAATAATAACATTCTGTTTTATCATATGCAATAGGATATTTAAAATATCTTAATGTTACGGCGATTTTTTGTAATATTTTCTACATTTTTTTACGGTTTCGATTGCATATTCGTTGATTTATCAGCGTATTTTCAGACTGTTTGTCCGGTTTTATATTTTTATTACGCTCATATTGTCAAACATATGTGATTCATTCTTGCTAATTTTGTTATCGATTGCATCTTGATCTAAATAAAAAACCGGATTCGGTTGCTTCGACATCCATATTGTAGGCATTCTTGGATTTCCAAGGTATTGTTCTTTAACCCTAGGGTGTGTTTTACTGGCGGTTATTCGGAACAATAAAGCGCCCATTCAGGCGGCTCGGCCCGTAAGAAAAACCGGAATTGTTAAGAGGCGCAGCCCCTAATCCGTATTTCAAGCCGCTCCGTTTCAGTCTGAGAAACATACAGCCCAACTCGGGGGTTTTCCCGCTCCTGCTCAAAGCCGGGGACGTCAACGGACAGGCGGCAACATGTGCGCGCCCCGTCAAGTACATGTTTGTCAATATAAACTGTATCCGCGGAATCCAGCGTGTCTTCGCTGCAATTGTATCGAGTGCCGGAATAGATCCTTTACAATTTTGTTATTTTTGTGTGGACTCCCGTTCGACCAGACGCGAATATACCATCATTTTCTTAACAACATGCCTGCCGTGCAGAACGTCAATCAGATTCCTGGCGGCGGTTACGCTCAAATCCAGCAGCATATTGTCCAGCGACGTAAGACTGGGATTGCAGATCTCGGCGACAAACGAATTGTTGATGCCGATTATGCCCACTTCTCCGGGAACGTCGATCCCGCGGTCATGCAGTGTGCGTATGCAAATCGCCGCCATCGGGTCCTCGGAAAAAACGACGCTGTCTGTCTGCGGATGTTCCTGAAACAGGCGCTTAACCGCGCTCTCTATATCCTGCTGCTCCGTGCCCGTGATATAGACGATCGGCTCACTGTCCGGAAACCAACGGCGAACACCATCCCGAAATCCCTGCATCTTTAAAAGATTGCTTGGGGTCTCGCAATTTGCCGCAAACGCAGGATATCGATATCCGTGCCGGTAAAGAAGATCAACGCATTTCTCCGTGCCTCCCTGTTCATCGGCAATCACGCCATAAACGTTGGGTAAATCGATATATCCATTCGCAATTATGATCGGTATCTTGGGCATATACTGCTCAAGCGCATCCTTAACCAGATCGGATTGAAACGTAGACCCAATCAGCACCGCGGCTTCCACGCGCCGCTGGTTCATCCGCTGAATGTACTGAGCCCGCTCCGCATCGTTATGGCCGGTGTTCATAATCAAGCAGCCATACCCCAACCGGGAAAATTCCCGCTGAATATAATAGATACCGTCGGTGTGATGTGTCGTACGCATATCTGAAATCAGGATGCCGATCATTTTCGAGGATTGGTTGACAAGCCCGCGCGCAGTTTCGTTCGGACTGAAATGGTGTTTTTCCAAGCACTCGAGTACTTTTTTCTTCGTCGCCTTCTTTACGCCCGGCTTATCGTTGATTACGCGTGAAACTGTACTGGCTGAAACGCCGGCCGCTTTGGCTATCTCATAAATCGTAACGTTTTTCAATTGTCGCCTCTTTGTCTTTTATCTGCAATCGAATTCATTACCCACAACAATGGATTTCATGTTTATAGACATTATATACGCTCGTTTTTTCCCCGTCAACAAAGATATTGGCATCCGGGCAGGCTTTGCCTGCGTTTTGCAATCGATATAATTTTTATTGACAACGCACAAAGTGAGGCGATATGATACAAAAAGACATCAATAATCATGGAGGTGCACGACCTGATGATCAGACGCAGCATGGAAAAAAGTGTGGAAACACATGAGCATAAGTTCGGCGGCAGCGGTTTCATAACCGTACGAAATCTTCTGAACGGGGCGGCGGAACTAGACAATAAAGGCCGTGTTTTCGCCCATACGACATTGAACCCCGGATGCGGGATCGGGTTCCATCCGCATAGTGGCGAATCGGAAACCTACTACATTCTCAGCGGTGAAGGCGAATATAACGATAATGGTACGCTTTGCCGGATCAGTGCGGGAGACGTAACGCATACGCACTCCGGCGAAGGCCATGGTATTCGCAACACCGGCAACGAGCCGCTTGAATTCATCGCCTTGATTCTTTATAGTTAACAAACAACAAATCCGATATGCTTTGCAATCGCAGGCATCAATCGCCGCTTAAGCCGGTCGTCGTTTTCTCGTGTCGGCCATGTTTTCTTTGTCTGTTCACGCACGAATCATCCGTTCAACATGCTCCCCCGCGGAACACGCTGGCAAGCAAAAATCCCGCCATTTACAGAATCCCATATGTACCAGGCGTGCTTCTAAATCCCCAAAGCGTATTTTCGTCGCTTCAGCTTGCATAGTTACGTTAAAGAGACTTGCCGTTTCCTTGCTCCTGTGCTTTTCACCTCGATCTGCAGGTCGGTTCAGCAAAACTGCATCATTTAGGTTTTGGAAACACACCCAATCAAGCAGCACGGGACACCAGCGCAAGCGCAGTTAAGCACGCATGAAACGCTAAGCTTCCCGCGTGCCGATCGTATATAATACACCTGTAAGTTTGTGTTTTCAACACCAATCCGTTTTTGAAGATTCGTCATAATAGGCGGCAGTGTTATATAATCCCGATGTGTCAAACCGACTGTAACAGCTCGAATGGCGAAACGCAAGGGATAGCCGCCCAATAAACCCCGGCAGTTTTTAAGCTAAGTAAAACTCACCGCCAAGCACGAGTACAGCCTGTTTCCGCAGTTCTTATCTGATCAGACCCGTACTTTCGTTGGAATGGATTTTGTGCGTTCACGCCTGCGTATTGTTTATCTGCTAAAAGCCCTTCCTGCTGGCAACCGCTAAGAACTCGGTCGGCTCGTCCGAATCGTTCTGCCAGTAATGCAGGTTGAGCGCGCTGTAATATGCAAAGTCGCCCTCGTTCAGTTTTATGCGGTTGGTTTCCCCGATACATACGGTCACGGAGCCTTTGAGCACGTACACAAACTCCTCACTGTCGTGTGTTTTCGGCTTTCCCGAACTCGTATGCGGGGACATATGCATGACCGTAACCTGCATATCGAACGACGCCCCGCGCGTTAAAAACTCCTGAATCGGTGGAAACTGCTGTTCGGAGTCCTCAACGATGGCAAACCTTTTGTCGCTTGGAACGACCAGAATGTTTTTGTCCTCTTCCGTCGCCAGCAGCGCTTTGACCGAAACGTCCAGCGCCTTTGCAATCTGATACAGCGACGCGATCGTAATGTTGACCTTGCCGTTTTCAAAATTGCTCAAATATGCCATGGAAAGCCCCGATTTCTCGGACAGTTCCTTAAGACTCATCTTTTTTTCTTTCCGAATACTTCTGGCGTTTGTAGATGTGTTGTTTTGCATACTAGTCTCCCAACTGTGCGGTATAAACCTATTATATGTTAGCATTTTTCGTGCGGTGTAGCAAGCTAAGCCGTAATTTTCCATGCTCCGGCATAACGGTTCGGCTTTGTTTTTACTATAGCGAAATGCTAGAAAATACCTGCCATCAGCGGCCCCAGGTTCTGCGCCGCCGCTTCGGCGGCCGGCATGCTTCCGACCACGCGTCCTTTATACATCACCAATATCGTGTCGCTCATCTCAAGTATTTCTTCCAATTCCGTGGAAACCA
>CAYTHS010000025.1:0-16741 GCA_964437665.1 uncultured Oscillospiraceae bacterium | reverse complement strand
GCGGTTTTACTTTCCCTTGCGTGCAAAAGCTGTTCCTGAATATACTGCGCCGCACCAACGTCCAGTCCGCGGTCCGGGTGCATAGCAACCAGCAGTTTCGGTCTGCGCGAAAGCTCGCGTCCGACGACCACCTTCTGCTGATTGCCGCCGGAGAGATTCCCAAGTATCTCGTCGATGTCCGGCGTTTTGATATTGTATCGCTCGCAGAGTTCCCTGCTTCTTTTACGGAGCGCTTGCTTTCTGAGCCATCCTGCGTTGTTGAACGGTTTTTGCTGAAAGTCCATCAGCATCAAATTGTCGTTGATCGATAGTTCCTTGAGCACCGCCATCTTGAGACGATCTTCAGGAATGTGTGCCACCCCCATTTTCAGAATCTCACGTGCGCTCTTGCCGGTCACGTCGCTGCCAAGCAACTCCACCGTTCCGGATTCAGGCCGATTCAGCCCGGTAATGCAGCGGATCAATTCGGATTGTCCGTTCCCGTCGACGCCGCAGATACCTAGGATTTCCCCTTCATGCAGCTCAAAACTCACTTGATCGAGCACGCGTATGTGATTTTCGCCGGAGTAGCAGAGATCCTCCACGCGCAGTACGACCTCTCCCGGGCGGTACGGCGTTTTTTCAAACGTGTGGATTAGTTCCTTGTCTACCATCAGTGTTGCAAGCTCATATTTATCCGTCACTTCGTCCAGATTTACGCACGTCACAAAACGTCCCTGCCGCAGGATCGTGCAGCGCGTGCAGATATCCATTATTTCCGTGAGCTTGTGGCTGATGAGGATGATCGTCATGCCTTCCTCGGCGAGTTTGCGAAGCATTGCGAAAAGCCCGTCCACCTCGCCCGGGGTGAGAACCGCTGTCGGCTCGTCCAGAATTAAAACGCTGACGTCCCGGTAGAGCGCCTTTATGATTTCGACGCGCTGCTGCTGTCCGACCGTCAGATCGTTGACGCACGCATACGGATCGATTTCAATTTCCAGTTTTTTCGCCAGATTCCGTATCCGCTTCGCCGCTGCGGCAACATCGAGTACCGCTTTGTTCCCCGGAAGGCCCAGAATAACGTTTTCCACAATGGAATGGGCGTTGACCAGCATGAAATGCTGATGCACCATCCCGATCCCGTGTGCAATCGCATCCTTCGGACTTCGGATGTGCAGTTTTTCTCCGTCGAGCCGGATGGTACCGCTGAAATGGTCGTACATGCCGTAAAGCACGTTCATCAGCGTACTCTTTCCCGCGCCGTTTTCGCCAAGCAGCGCGTGTATTTCCCCACATTCGACATCAAAATCGATCTTGTCGTTGGCAAGTACTTCGCCAAACCGTTTCGTTATGCCGCGCATTTGTAAAAAAGCCATTGTGTCCCCTCCTTAGTCCCGCACGTACGGCACGCCGCTGCAGGCAGGCGCCCTGGAACGAACACGGTACATGCAGAGCGCCGCAACGGCGAACAAATAAGGCAGCATCACCCAAAGCTGATACGGGATCGCACTGGCTGTGGACTGCAGTTGATACTGCAGCGAACTCACCGCACCAAAGAGCAAGCAAGCTGTCAGAATGCCGCCCGGCATATAATTGCCAAACACGATTGCAGCCAGCGTCATATATCCTTTTCCGGCAATCATGCCCTCCGTGAAGAAGCTGAGCTGTCCCATGGAAACAAACGCGCCGCCGAGGCCTGCCATCATGCCTCCGTACAGAACGGAAAGGTAACGAACGCGCCTCACAGGAATCCCCAGCGTGTCGCATGCTTTCGGGTTTTCCCCGACACTGCGCACAATCAATCCAATATTGGTTCGTTTCAAGATAAACGCGACAACCGGGACAAGCAGGAGACCGATGTATGCCACGATCGTTTGGTTAAACAGCGAGTCCCCGAGAATTGGAATTTTGCTCAGCAGTGGAATCGCAACTTTATCAAACGTGGCAATTTTCGGCACAACACCGCTGATACCGAATAACTGCCGGAACAGCAGCGCCGTAATTCCCGCAGCGGCAGCGTTGATCGCCAGACCGGTCACAACCTGGTTGGCACGCAGCGTAACAACAAACACCGCGAAAAGCACCCCGAATATCAACCCGGAACCCATCGCCGTCAGCGCGCCGATAAAGGCGCTCCCCGAATAATAGGAACCGATCACGCCCATGAACGCGCCAATGATCATAAACCCTTCGTTACCGATATTGATAATGCCGGAACGTTCGATAAACAGCGTCCCCATCGCGGCGATCAGCATCGGCGCGGTCATCACAAGCGTCGTTTCCAGAAATCGTGTGACTAAATCGATCATGCTTTCGCCCTCCTGGTTTTTCTTATGATTCTGTTGAACGCACCGGAGCGGATAACGGTTCGCCCGGCGAGGAAGAGGATGATCAACGCCTGCGTGATATCAAGGATCGGCACCGGGACCCGTGCAATCATCTGCATACGGCTCGATCCGGCGTTCAGCGCACCGTAGAGTACGCTCGCAAAGAAAATCCCGCCCGGCGAGCAGTTGCCGAGTAGCGCGACTGAGATTCCTTGAAAACTTAAGTATGATGAAAAGCCCTGCACGATACGCGATTGAACGCTCATAAGTTCCACGCATCCGCCGATTCCGGCCAGTCCGCCGCCAATCAGCATTGTAAAAAGCCGATTTCCAACGATATTAAGTCCCGCATATTGTGCAACACCCTGGTTGAGCCCGACCACACGGACCTCAAAGCCTTTCACACTGCGGGAATAAAACAGCCAATATAAAACAAGAAGCAAAACGGCGATCAGAAATCCCGCATGCAGACGCGTTCCGCCGACGATCACCGGCAGTTCAACAGAACTCTGCATCAGCGGAGACTGGGACGCGTTATTGATACTGTTCGTATCCTTCATAGGTCCTGCGACAAACATGCTGAGTATCTGCGCGGCAATACTGTTGAGCATGATCGTCGAGATCAGTTCGTTTGCGCCAAGATAAATTTTCAGAAGCGCGGGCGGCAGTGCATACAGCGCTCCGCCGATAAATCCGCAAAGCAGCATCAGCGGGATATGCACCGCAGGCGCTAGGCCCGTGATGCTGTAGCCGACCCATCCGCCAAGAAGCGCGCCGATGTAAAACTGGCCCATTCCGCCGAGATTGAACATCCCGCTGCGCATGGCAAACGCAAAGGAAAGCGCTACGAAAATCAGAGACGTGGCCTTTACCAGCGTCTCCCCGATTGCGTTTATGCTGCCGAAAGACCCCTTCAGCAGACATACAAACGCCGTAACGGAGCTGTAGCCCATGCTCTCCATGATAACGGAGGAAGCCGCCAGCGCCAGCAAAATCGATATCAGCGGAAAAACTAAATTCTCCGCACCGCGCCGCGCCACTTTTGCCCAGCTGCGTTTGATCATCTGTTTCCCTCCCGAAACTGCCGCTTGTAAGCGACGTACTCAATCTTGCGCGGCGCCGGGAACCGATGAATTCCCGGTTCCCGGCATTCTCTTCCAATCCGCGCGCGGTCGTTTAGTCGAGGTTGATGGTAGCTTCTCCACTCTTGAGCGCATCGTACGCTTCTTGTACGGCCGCAATCTGATCTTCCGTCAGCGGAGCGAAGAAATCGGGATTCCAGGTCGGCATTTCGACAAGCCCGTCGGCAATACCATACTTTTGGATTTCCGCCGGAATCGAATTGGTGTGGAACTGTTCAAACGCAGCGTAATAACCAACAGCCGTGTTCATAATAACTGCCGTTACCGTGTTGGCCGGTGCAACGGTCATCATTCCGTCGCCGTTTGCAATCGCCATTGCCCCTTCAACTTCGCCGGCGGCTTCCATAACGCCCAGGCTTGCCTGGTCGGCGTTCGGCGCGATGACGTCGTACCCGTTCTCAAACAGATTCTTAGCGGTTTCCTTCACCATCGCGACGTCTTCCGTAGTTCCCGCTATGGTCAGGAGCACTTCACAATCCGGGTTGACGTATTTTACTCCCGCTTCAAAGCCCTTGCCGCCATTGATCAGCGGGACAAAATCGATACCCGCGATGTAGGCGACCTTGTTCGTTTTTGTGATTACGCCTGCGATCGCACCCATAACAAAACCCTGATCCTCGTCGGCAAAGAAGATCGGATATACGTTATCGGATGTATAAGCGCCGTTCACGATGAATATCTGGGTATCGGGAAAATCTTTTGCCGTTTCAAGAACGTCTTCCTGGTTGGCGTCCGTTGCAATCAGGATGCAGTTATACCCTTCCGATGCGAAGGTGCGCACGCTTTCCACCAGCATATCGGAAGTAACGTTTTCCTGATATGTTACTTCGTATCCGGCTTCGCGCACCATTTCAGAACCGAGATATGCGGTGTAACACCAGCTCATGTCACTGATTGGTCCGGGGATGATGAACGCAACCTTCGGCACGACCGAATCGACAGCTTCTTCAGATGCTGCCGCCTCCTCCGCCGGTTCCGCTGGTTCTGTCGGTTCTGCCGCATCGGTGGGCGTCGCTGCCTCCTCGGACGAAGCGGTCTGCTGCGTTGTGCAGGCAAACACGCTCAGGAGCATCGCAACGGCCATAACGAGTACCAGTAGCTTCTTCATTGTAATTTTCTCCTTTGCTTTTTCTCTGACGCCACGCCGCAAGCAGACGCTTTGTCAATACTGTTTTAATTTTGTTACCGGAAAACGGTCGGGCAGGCATATATGCGCGCGTTTATAGATTGCCTCTCCGGCCCGCTGCGCTTCCCGAAGGATTTCATTCTCATCGAGAACCAATATCTTTCTGTCGCGCATCAGCCATTTTCCGTCGCACATCGTGCTCCGCACGTTCTGCGAATGCATCGCCGTAACCAGCGCCGCAATTTTATCGTGCACCGGCATCATCGATGGCCCGTGCGGATCGATAACGATCAGGTCCGCTTTTTTCCCGGGTTCCAGACTGCCGTAAAGGTCTTCGTCGAGCAGCGCGCGCGCGCCGTTGATGGTTGCCATGCGCAGAATGTCCTGCGAAGGCACAACGGTCGGATCGAGCCGCCAGCCTTTGTGAATCAGCGATGTAAGCCACATTTCGTCCACCATGTCCATATGGTTACTCGAAGACGCGCCGTCCGTACCGATTGTGACGCAGATCCCTTCCTTGAGCATCCGCGGGATTTTTGCGAAGCCCAGCACGCGCATCGCCGACGCGGGATTGTGGGAGACTTTCACATCCCGCTCACGCAGCATCCCTACTTCATCATTCGTCAGCCAGACGGTGTGCACCGCTAGCAGGTTTTTATCCAGAACGCCAAGGCGGTTTAGGTGTGTGACCGTCGCTTCGCCGTAAACCTCTTTTGTGTAAGCGATCTCTTCGCGCGCTTCCGCTACATGCATATGCACGCCGACGCCGCGCCGGTCCGCCGCTTCCTTTGTACGCAGGATCAAATCGTCCGTATTGTTGAATATGGTGCGCAGGCCGAACCATATCTGCACGCGGCCTCCGGCGGTATTTTGATACCGCTCGTAGTCTTCCTCCTGCCGGGCGAGTTCCTCGTCCGCCGTTTTCACCCAAATTGCAGGCAGTCCCTCGCCGCAGTCCATAACGGATTTTGCAAGTTTGGCGCGCAGGCCCGCTTCGGCGACGGCTTTGGCCATCCCGCCGACAAACTGGCCGCCGGGCTCGGCGAACGAAGTGACGCCGCAACGAATCTGTTCGAGGCAGCATGCGAGCGTTGAAATATAAGAGTCTTCTTCCGTCATGTTGCTTTCAAACGGCCACATACGATCGTGCAGCCAGGTAATAAAAGGCACGTCGTCGCCGACGCCGCGGCTGATCTGCTGCGACGTATGCACATGCGTGTTGACGAATCCGGGGAGCAAATACTGCCCGTCCAGGTCGATCACTTCCGCATCCGCCTTGACGAGTGAAGCGTCGATTTCACCGACCGCGAGAATTTTATCGTCTTCCACCAAAACGCCGCCGCCGTCAAAAACACGCATGTCCGGGCGCATGGTGACAATATAACCATTCTTGAAGTAAGTCTGTGCCAATTCAGTAGTCCTCCTGTTGTCTTGTTACTCGACGATCCGTATTACCGGGTCCGCAACGCACTGATGCGCGCTGTCAATCAGCCCGTGATCCGTAATTGCGTATCCGCCGCCCGCCGCCAGGCTCAAAAACGAAAGAAACATAAACGGCATGCCAATCGTGCAGCCCAGTCCCGCAATCGCAGCGGTCAGCGCTTTCTTCTTTTCCGCAAGTTCCTCCGCCGAGCTGTCGCTGAGCAATCCCAGAACAGGATAGGCCACTTCTTCAAGCACTTCGCCGTCCTTTACGGCAACCTGTCCGCCTTCCAGCGCAAAAACACGGTTGACCGCCAGCGCCATGTCTTCGTAATTGGTACCGAGAACAATCACGTTATGGTTGTCGTGACCAACGGAGGATGCGATGGCTCCGGAACGCAGACGGAATCCACCCATGAACGCCTTGCCGATATTCCCGTTTTTCCCGTACCGTTCAACCTGAGCAACATACAGGACGTCGTTTTCCACGTCGCTCTGGACGACTCCTTTTTCCACCTGAAGGATTGCGTGACGGTCCTCGGTAATCGGGATCCAGTCCAGCGTCTGAATCACATGCACTTCAACCGCGCGGACCGACTCGTCCACTTTATAAACGAAGCTCTCAGCCGTAACCGGATTTTGGATCCGCATGGTATGCAAAAGGCAGTCCGCGTGCCCTGTCTTTGGATACGGATGCAGGAATTTCCCGTTTTTTGCCACGAGCTTCCCTCCGGCGATCACCTGTTGAACATAAAAATCCTCAGGTCCGCTCGTAATCAAAACGTCAGCACGCCTCCCGGGAGCAAGACCGCCCGTCTCCCCGTCCAAATTGAACGCGCGGGCGGCATTGAGCGTGACCATACGGATCACGCTCAAGAAATCCGCGCCGCAGGAAAGCGCGGTGCGCACCGCGTCGTCCAGCGTGCCGCGTTCCACGGCGTCCACGGTATGCAGATCGTCCGTAATGATGCTGACACGCTGGGTGTCAAGATTTTGTCGCAGGATACCGGAAAGGCAGTCTTTAAGGTTCCGTGCGACCGACCCTTCGCGCAGCATCGTATGGCATCCGGCGCGCAGGCGGTTGATCGCATCTTCACCCGAAAAGGATTCATGGTCGCTGTTGATGCCGGCGGCGATGCAGGCGTTCAGTCCGGAGCCGTTCGTCGCCGGGAGATGACCGTGCAGCGTGCCGCGCGCATGCAGCGTATCGTCCATTGATATGAGAAGCTGATCGTATTCGGACTGAATATAAGTGCAAACGCACTCGGAGAGTCCAACCGCGTCCGACCTGCGCAGCGCTCGCCGGATAATCTCCGGGTCAAATCGTCCGCCGCTGGTTTCAAGGTCCGGTGAAAAGGGAACATGCGACGGAACAACGAAGTATACTTTCAGATCTGTTTCCTTCGCTTCTTCCAGAATCGCTTCGATGCCTTCCAATCCGGCAACGACGCCGACTTCGTGAAAATCCGTCATGACCGTCGTTATGCCGTGCTGCAGTAGAATCTGTGCAAATGGCCGCACGGCTAAGCTGGTGCTTTCCGGATGGATGTGTCCGTCAATGAAGCCCGGCGTGATATAAGCGCCCTGCGCGTCGATAATCCGAGTGTTTCCGTCAATGGTATATTCAACGTCCCCAACCGCCGCGATGCGATCGCCGCATATTGCAACGCCACCCGGATAAATTTCACCCGAATAAACATTCACAATCATTCCGTTTACGATCGCAAGGTTGGCTTTTTCCTTTCCAAGTGCGGTTCTGATCAGATGAACATTCATTTTTTTGCTCCCAAAATTTATTTTATACTATAAATATTTATGATTATTTATCCTTATGTTTAATTTATTGATGATTTTATATTTTGTCAAGTGTTTTATCAAGTTTTTTTTATGTTTTGTGAACTCCAGAGCAAATCAATCGTTTCCCGATATCGTCTGTATTGCTTTTCATAAGCTTCTTGATGGGTCTTTCCCGGGGAAAATACAGCGCCGTATCCCCCCAACCCCGGCATTTTTCTATTCAGCGCCTTACTGATCAGCCGGATACACCCGTGCGCGCCGCTGTCCTTCGGAACCCGCGAAAGTTCCATCCCCAGTACATCCGAAAGGATTTGACAGAGTACAGTTGATTCGGCGGCCCCGCCGGACACAGTCGCTCTTTCCGGGCTGCCCGGAAGGTGTTCCATGCAGTGCCTGATCGAATAGGCAACCCCTTCTATGCAAGCGCGCATGAGATGCTCCCTGCCATGCCACGGGCCAAGACCCAAAAACGCGCCGTTTCCAGCATTGCAGGCAAATGGAGCGCGTTCTCCAAATAAAAACGGCAGAAACAGCGCGCCCTCCGCGCCGGGAGGTACTTGCTCGGCGATATGATAGAGCGTTTCATAATCTGCGTCCGGATACAGCAGTTGCTTTCCGTAATCGATCGCGCTTGCGCCCGCGCTTGTAGCCAGCGTTGCCCGCCAGCGCGGCGGAGAAAATGGAATCAAATCGATGAATGCATCTGTTTTTTGTAGTTGCGGCAACACAGGAACGTAGACGGAAAACGCCGCCGTCGTCCCGAGAATCATCTGTGCGTCAAACGTATCTCCCGCACCCAGCGCGCATGCCGTTGCGTCCAGACAGCCGGTCGCAGCCGGAATTCCGGCAGGAAGGCCGAAAAAATCCGCCGCTTCGGCGGTAATATACCCAGCAATCGCATCCGCAGGTAAAACACACGGGTACTTTTCCAGCGCGTCTTCCATTCCGCAGCGGGTGAAAAGCCGTGCGCTGCGTGTCTGCGCAAGCAAATCATACGTTTCCGCACAGTTCGACGCATCCTCCGCACATTCGCCCGTAAGCGAGTGCAGCAAAAACGACGTAGCCGTAAGCGCCCGTGCCGTCTGCTTATAATACCCCGGCTGTTTTTCTTTTAGCCACATCAGCAGCGCGAGACGCGAACCGGCAAAAGCGGGGTTGAGGAACCCGACTTTTGCCGAAGCGGCCGATAGATTAATAACACCGGCCTGTCCGGCCGCACGCGTATCCTGCCAGGTAATCGCATGCATAACCGGCCGTCCCGCTTCGTTCAGCGGAAACAGTCCGTCCCCTTGGCCTGCGATGCATACGCCCGCTATGTGCCGCCATGCGGCGGCATTTCGGCATCTGGTTTGCCGAAATAAATCGGCCGTCGTACGCAGCAGCTTGTCCATGTCCAGCCGGCATGGTCCGGCATAACACGGGGCGAGCGGTAAGCCGGCGGATGCTGCAATATGGCCGTTCTCATCCGCAAGCAACGCTTTGACTGCCGTCGTTCCCAAGTCGATTCCCAAATAAAACGGCGACAACACACTTCCCTCCATCCCTTAGAATCGGATGTTGCCGGGGTGCACGATTCCTTCCTGCTGAATCTCATCGAACATATCCTGCGCTTCTTCTTTTGTAAATTCCCGCGCTCCGCCCAGCAGTGAAGTGACGAAAAACACCTTGGCATACTGCTCAAACGCTTCGAGCCGCTCAAACGCTTCGCTGACGGAACCACCAAGTGTGACTGTCCCATGGTTTCCCAGCAATAAAGCGTTATGTTTTTCAATATAGGGCTTCATCGATTCTGCGACTGCCTGTGTACCGCTGGTATGATACGTGCAGCGCGGCACAGCGCCGAGATAATAGAGTTGGTCCGGCAGAAAATACCGGTCAAGATTGCATTTCAAACACGATAACGCGGTTGCAAAAGGCGCATGCGAGTGGCAAACGCCCATTACGTCCGGCCTATGCGTATAGCAAAACAAGTGTACACGAAACTCGCTGGACGCTTTTCCGCTGCCGGAGAGCAATTCACCCTTGCCGTTGACACATACAATCCGCTCTTCCGTCAAATCCTTTTTGCACACACCCGATGGCGTAATCAAATATGCATCCTCGGCAAGACGTGCGGAAAGATTCCCGCTGCTGGCGGGAGAATATCCCACATCATACATGCGATGCGCCATATCACACAATTCAGTGCGCAGTTTCTTTTCACTGTAATAGTTTGCTTCCATTCCTCCAATTCCTTTCATTATAGTTTAAATATATTGCATAATTTATCCTTTATGCTATAATTTAATTGTATTTTATCTTCTGCACGCCAAAAAGTCAACGCAAATGGTAACTCGGATTATTGGAGGTTGCTTATGAGTAAACATACTCTTGCACTTGGTACGCCAATCGTGGAGCCGTACCTGTCACAAATAAAGAAATCATTCCGCATTACACCTGTAAGCCAGTTGATCACCCCAGGAATATGGCCGCCGGAGGAAGCCGTCCGCACCGCATGCACAGGCCATGAAGTGATTGTGATCGAAGCTGACCAACTTGGAGAATCTACGCTCCGTCTCTGGCAGGCCGACGGACTAAAGCTGCTCGGCTGCGCGCGCGGCAATCCCGTTAACGTAGATGCATACGCCTGCAATGCGCTCAGCATCCCTTTGTTTTATACGCCCGGACGAAACGCACAGTCCGTCGCGGAATATACGCTTACGCTGATGCTGGCGCTTCAGAAACGCATACATACCGCTCTTTTCGGCATGCACGATAAAATGTATCTTGACAAGCCGGCCAAAGACGTTTACAACGTCACGAACGACACCGATGTATTATGGATGAACGAACGGCTGAACGTATACACCATGCAGCCGCTCGGCGAGGAACTTTATGGACGAACACTTGCAATCATCGGTTTCGGCGCTATCGGCCGCCGCGTCGCCGCAATGGCAGCCGCGTTCGGAATGCGGATTGTCGTTTACGACCCATACTGTGACGCAAAAGTCGTCGAAACTGCAGGCGCGGAATACGCATCGCTGGATCAGGCGCTTTCCCAGGCCGATATCGTCTCTGTCCACCTGCCTGTCACGCCCGCTACCAAAGGTATAATCGACGCGTCGTGGTTTTCGAGAATGAAACCCGGCGCAAAACTCATCAATACGGCCCGGGCAGCGGTCGTCGATCAGCGTGCAATGGTCGACGCATTGGAATCCGGACGTCTTTCCGGCGCGGCCGTGGACGTTATGTGGATCGAGCCCTGTCCTTCCAATCATCCGTTTTTGTCCATGCCAAACGTCATCGTTCTGCCGCATCAGGCGGGCGCGACGGTCGATATCGACCGCTGGCAGTCGCGTATGATTGCGGAAGAACTCGAACGCTACCTCCGGGGCGAAACACCGCTGCACCCATACCCCGGGAAATGATATTTCTATAAGTTCACCAAAGTTTGTATCGTAAATCCCAAAGTGTAATCATTTTGGCTTTAGAAACAACCAAAAACCCGGTTCATCCGGGTTTTTAATTGTTCTCTTTCTGTTTCTCCGCACCGTTTTGCCGCCCCATCTCGCTTGTGTGACATCGCGGCCGGATTCAGCGTGCTCAAGGGCAAGGGAACTTGGCGGCAGGACCCCGCGGCGGCAGCAATCTCTTGTGAGTTGCGACAAACCGTCCACGCATCTCCCTTTCTTTGCTGTTTCGCACTCCGCTATGCCTCTGTGCAGGAAATCTAGGCTTCATCAGTATTCGTGCCGGAGCGGGAAGACTGGCCCATATACAGGCGCAAAAAGGCAATCTGTGCGGTTTCTTCAATCAGTTCCGCGGTATGCTCCGCCTCAAGAACGTCGCGTCCAAACGCGACAACCCCATGGCCGCGCAAAATAAACGCAGCAAGGTCCGGATGCGCCTCGAAGAGCGCACGCACGGCGGACATATGCTCCGGCAGCAGTATCGGCGAATCAATATTCAGAATCGGAACATCGCAGCCAAGCTTCAGCCTGACATGCCATGTCGTCATAGGCAGTACATCGTGTCCGAATGAAAAAGCTACAGCCCAGGGGCTATGACAATGCATCACGCCTCCGATGGCCGGCAGATATTCGTAGAGCATGCCGTGGAGCGGCGCCTCCCGCGATGGCTTCGGATCGTCCGGTCTGATACGCTCCCCATTCAGACGCGTCACAACAAAGCCTGCCCCTTTACCCGTGCAGTCAGCAAACGAACCGCCGCTTGCTTTGACAATCATTTGCCGTGCCCTAGTATCCCGCGCGGAAAGGTTCCCACCGCTTCCGGTCTGAATACCGCGCGCATAGGCTCGCCGGGCCGCCAGGCTGAGCATCGAATATATTTCCCGTCTGCTTTGCTTTTGCCGCATTGCCGCTCCTCTTCCAATATAGAAAGGCATTATGCCTGCTGCCGGCGCCGCCATAACGAAAGCGTCCGGCGTATCAGCGCGTTGAACTTCTCCGGCTCCCACGCGGCGCGGCCCGCGAAAAGTCCGTCCACACCAGGCTGTGCGATTAACTCTTCTGCGTTACCCGGATTTACGCTGCCGCCATATAGTACGGGGATTTCCGTCTCCGGGTACAGCGCGTCAAGCACGCGGTGAATGCCGGCATGCCTGTTTTTTACATAGTCCGCCGAAGCCGGTACACCGTCGGCGCCAATGGCCCAAACAGGTTCATAGGCGACCCAAACACGTTTTGCGCTCTCTGCCGTCACGCTGAAAAGGCCTGTCTTTAACTGAATTGCCAGCGTCTCGTCTGAAATGTCGAACGCCTTTTGCTCGGCCGTTTCGCCGATGCAGAGCAACGCGATAAACCCATGCGCCAGAGCGCTCAGCACCTTCCTGTTCGCTTCGCGGTCTGTTTCGCCAAAGACGTGCCGCCTCTCGCTATGCCCGATCTCCACAATATCGAGTCCGAACTCACGGAGCATAAGAGGCGAAATCTCCCCTGTGAATTGCCCTTGTTCCTCTGCATGCATATTTTGCGCGCCGAGCAGTATCGCCTTGTTCCGTACTGTTTCTGCCGCGCGTTCCAGCGCGGTATAGGAAGGGATAACAAACAGCGTAACAGCGCCGCGCAGGTCGCTTGTCAGTGTTTGCAGCGTAGAAAGGTACGCCTGCGTCTGCACAGCGGTTTTATACATTTTCAGGTTCGTACCCATCAGAAGCGGCTTCATCAAACAAATCCTCTTTCTATTGGTCGAGCGGCTGCTTGCGGCTTGCGCCGTCGATGCTGCGCATGCAGTCGACCTTCGGCTGCGAACGTCCGCCGGGTACATATTCAAGCGCGAGCCATTCGCACAGAACTTTTTTCGCCAACTCCGGTCCGATGACGCGTGCGCCCATGCAGATAACGTTGCCATTGTTGGAAAGCCGCAACCGTTCGGCAGAAAACGAGTCGTGGCAAACCGCGGCGAAGATTCCCGGGAACTTATTGGCGGTCATCGCCATGCCGATTCCCGTCCCGCAAAGAATGATGCCGTCCTTTTGATAGTCGCTTGCAATGATGGTTTCGCAAACGCGCCCCGCAATCTCGGGATAGAGCGTTTGGTCCTCTTTTTCGTTCACGCCGACGTCTTCATAGGGTATGCCAAGTTTGCCGAGAACGCCTATGAGCGCGTTTTTCAATTCCACCGCCGCGTTGTCGCAGCCGATGACAATAGGCTTTGCCATACTAATATCCCACCTTCTTTTGAAGTATACCCCGAATAATTATTTTCGTCTTAGGCCATTGTGCAAAGGCGGATTGATACGCCGCTTTACATATGTGGTTCACGCACATATCCGTCGAGCACCGCAGCCAGCGGCGGACAATTCCTCGCCGTGTCCGCAAGCGAAGCCCCTGTCTGCGCGGCCTTCACCGCCGCCATAGTCGCCTCGGCGCCGCTCTTTGCACCCATCGGATGCCCCTGAATCGCGCCGCCAACGCCAAGAACGACGTCGCTGCCGAGTTCGCATATCACCGAACGAAGGTTCATCGGTGTGACCCCGCCGCCGACAACGGTTAAGACGGGTTTGACATGGCCGAACGGGAGCTTCTGCTTCTGCACGGTTTTTATATATTCCAGATATCCCACGCTCCCCGGCGCGCCGGGATACATCGTCATCACCATGTCCGCTCCCGCGAGCCGCGCAAGCGTACCGAGCAAAACTGGGCTTGCGTAGCCGAGCCACGTGGAATTCAGCATACCAGCGCCTGCGTAGTGCGCAAGAAACGCCATTTTATCCCCGAATTCTTGCGTCAGTTCATAGAATGCATCCAACCCGGTATTAACAAAGTTGACCATAGCCATCTTGGCGCCCTCTTGCGTGAGCATACGCGCAGTTTCGCGCATATACTTCGGCTTTCCCGTGATATTGGGAATATAGACAGGCGCCTTGCCGCATGCTCCGCGCACCTTTTCCGCAGTTTTGCCATACGCGCGCACGCGCTGCATCACGCTGAGAATCGGTATTTCGGCAAGTACCTCGTCGTCTTTTATCAGATCGACGCCGCCCAATGCGCTCTGTTCAAAGAGCTTTGCTCCTTCTTCGGAATCATATCCGATGCAGGGTTTGATCATGTTCAGCACCAGCGGGCGGTCCGCAACGCCGCTCAGAGCACGAACGCCGGCAACAGACTGTGCAGGGCCGCGAAAGCGCCGCAGTGCCGTCTGCGTCAGCGCAATGCCCGTCAGCTTGACGCACAGCGCGGTGGAAACGTCGTTGCCTGTCAGCGCGGTCAGCAGCATCGCAAAGCTCGGCAGATTATGCGCCGGGAACGCCACGCGGAGTATTGCGCAAACCGGTTCCGCAGGAATCATGTCCAGCGAAAGCACACGTGCCTGATAACCTTCCGTCATGCTCCTCGTAATACCGGGCAGATCTACCCAGGTGCCGACGGTCTGTCCGACTGCGAACTTGCCTGCACGTGCAAGCGCGTCCTGCTCGCTTACCCCGCCGACAAGGTAGGTGGCGATCACATAGTCGCCGCTTTGGATATTTTCTTCATTGTCAAACGGAAGATCAAAATACATCGCTTAACCATCCAAACTTTACTTGTGTCGTTTCAGATAAAACCATTCGGCTGCGCCGCGCTTTGTTTCTTTCTGTCAGCGCATCGCGCCATATTGGGGCGCTGCGTCGCTCGCAAATTCAATAGGGCAATGATTCGCCTGTCTTTCTTATGTCTTCGCTTCAGGATACTCGTTGCAGAGCAGACGATACGGCGCTTCGTCTTCTTCGATAACAGGAAACCGTCCGATTGGTTGTTCAAAGCGGTTGTCCGTATTATCGTCGTTGCATTCGCTCACCTCGCCGATCAATACCGCCCCCGTGCCTGCTTCTATCTCAAAATCATGGTACAGCAGCGGCTGGATCGATATGCTTTCGCCGGGTTTCAGACGGATCCGGCTGCCCGCCGCAACTATCCGTACAACGCCGTCTAGACGCAGCGTTATATCGCTGAATCGATCCATCGATTCATCCGGGCGGGAGTTGTATACACGGATAAGCAGCTTCCCACCGCCTCGGTTGATAATGTCTTCCATCTTCTTCCAATGAAAATGGTTCGGAGAAGTCTGCCCTTCTTTCAGGTAAATCAGCTTTTCGGCATAGATTTTCCTGTATTTGTCTTTGCGTTGGAAATTTCCGTTCCGCAGCGTAATGAGCGAAAACCCAATCCGGTCGAAGCAGCCGAGTCCATAGTCCGTGATGTCCCATCCCAGCATGTTTTCCCGGATTTCGTCGTGATCATGTCCTTTTTCGCGCCACTCTTCGGGCGCGATATCGCAAAATGGCGGCAGCGCAAACCGGAATTTTGCCGCCATTTCTTCCATTTCCCGCAATGCACGGTTGATTTCAGATCGTTTCATACATGTCCTCTTACTGTCCAAATCTGCTGTGCCGTCAACTCTCCGCGAAGGGGCCTAGAGTGTGTTTCTAAAGTCTGGAAGATGCAGTTTTGCCGGATCAGCTTGCAGATTGAGGCGAAAAACGCAGGCGCAGTGGTGCTGCGGCGAGGCTTTTCAACGAAAATATGCATGTCGAGGCGGCGGTAATGCGCTTTTGTGATTTTTGAAACGCACCCTAGCCGATGCGCCGCGTCGCCTTCCTGTCCTTATGTTCGCATCCAGTGTCCATCCGCTCTGCAAATCTCTTCTCCAACTCTCTGCAGCATGCGTCTGCAAAAACCTCGTCATTGATATGTGCTTCGATTGGCAGCAATCGAAACGGCGGCGCTTCCTTTACCCGGAGTGCGTCGAGAAATCCCGCGTCTGCAGCCGGGTCAAATAACGCACAGCCTTCTTTGTTCAGCTGGCTGTATCCCTTCAGCGGAATCAGCACGCTTACATGATCCGCGGCCGGCGCCAACCGCTCGCCGATATAGCGGCCCAGAGCATACATTTCCGAGTAATCCGCCTTAACGTGCGTATGGATCGAGTTGTGTTCCACATATTTTCTGCCGCGTTTGCTGAAAGGGATCTGGCCCACACCGTTGTAAAGGATCAAATCCGCACATCCCGGCGCAATAATCACCGGTATTCCTGCCCGAACGATGCTTTCGTACCGGTCTGCAGCGGCGGGCATCAGCCCGTTTTCCAACACATCCATCACATCGTGCGGCGTAATATCCATAACCGCATCGATCTCGCCGGCCGCGACGAGCTTCTCCATAGACGCCGCACCGACTCCGTTGCAATGGAACACGAGCACTTCGTACCCCGCCTCCTCCAATACCTGGCGTATGCGGTCGACGCAAGGGGTCGTAACGCCCCCCATCGTGACCGCAACTCTCCTTTTCCGACGCGTTTGCTCTGTTGTCACGCGGGACATGGCGGTCACTGCAGCCGCCGCGTTGCGCATCAGTTTTTTTATCAGGGTGTTGGTTCCGGCAACGTCGACGACCGAGTGCATAATCACCATATCGGTGGTCCCGACATACGGACCGAACGTTGCGTTTCCGTTTGCAACGGCAGAGAAA
>CAYTHS010000024.1:3599-27882 GCA_964437665.1 uncultured Oscillospiraceae bacterium | reverse complement strand
TTGCCGCCCGGGAGTCCGAAGGACGAGAGGCAAAACGTGGTTCCCTGTCAAAAAACAAGTTTTTTGACGGTCTCGAAGCACCGGAAAACCGGTGCTTCTTCTGAAAAGACTTGAGATTTGCTAGGGTGCGTTTTAAAATCACAAAAGCGCATTACCGCCGCCTCGACATGCATATTTTTGTTGAAAAGCCTCGCCGCAGCACCACTGCGCCTGGGTTTTTTGCCTCAGTCTGCAAGCCGATCCAGCAAAACTGCATCTTTCAGACTTTAGTGGCACGCCCTAACGCCGCAGGGCTGAAAACGTATATGCCGGCCGAGCCGCTGCGGTATCGCGGAACCGACCGGGACTTATCCGTCCGCAGGAGTGGGATCGGCCGACGGCGTTCCTTCGGATCCGGTGGGTTCCTCCGGAATGTCCACCTCGTCCCAAAGACCGTCGGTTTGCATGTCGTCCTGCAGTTCGTCCCAGGCGTCCTCGTCGTTGTACAGCGAAGTCATATAGTAGCCGACGCGCGAATCGTTGTACGGATGCTTTTTGACGTATTCCATCCAGGTTTGGTCGTCTTCCATGTACACAAGGTTTGTCGACCATTGGTTCCCCGAAAGATCGGCGTTCTTCGTCGTGTATACGACAGGCTGGTAGTCGTCCGACGTACCGGCCATGTAGACTTGTACATACAGGGTTTTGTCCTGCTGATACTCCGTTGCGTCGACGACTTCTTCCTCAAGTTGTTCCCAGCTGCCGCCGAGATCGGCGAGCAATTTCCTGCGGATTGCGTCGTTGCCGAGAGAATAGTTGTCCGCGCCGAGGAGGATACGCTTTTCCTCATTCGTCGTGCAGGCGTTGTACTCTGCAAGCAGAGCCGCCGCGCGGCCGCAGAGCCGCTGTGCCGCTGTCGACGCGGCGGAAGGCTCGTCATCCGCAGGTTCTTCGTCCGGTTCGTCGGCAGGCTCTCCGGGGTTTTCGTCCGGTTCGTCGGCAGGCTCTCCGGGGATTTCGTCCGGTTCGCCGGCTGGCTCTGCGGGTTCTTCGTCCGGTTCGCCGGCTGGCTCTGCGGGTTCTTCGGCAGATTCCTGAGCGGGGGCGGGGGCCGTGTTCATTTGCTGCGCGGCTTCGGGGACCCCGGGCACAGGCAGTTGGGCGACAGCCTTCGGTTCTTCTTCCGCAGCATCCGCGCCAATTCCGGCCAGGGGGACGGCTTCGTCCGCGATCGGCTCCAGCGCCGGTTGGTTTTCCTGGAAAGCGCTTTCACCGGTCGTAGATTGCGCCGTTTCGGAATTTGCGGTCGTATTGCGGAAGAGCCGCGTGCCGGCGACCAAGGCCAATACCAGCAGCAGTGCGCCGAGTGTCAGCAGAATCCTGCGCGTTTTTTTCTTTTTCATGTTACATCGCCTCTTATTTATCTTTTCACGAATTATTATAGGAAGAGGGAGTTACATGCATGTTGCATAAATGGAATATAGAAAATAATTATTAATATATTATTATGTAACATCTGCGCAGATAATGGTTGTTTTCTCGGAAATGGAGGTTTTCGGAGTGGAAACAAGACACAATGTTACATGGCCGTTACTTAGAAGCTTGAAATAGAGAGGACTGCAGCAAAATATGCCGTCACAAGCGGGATACGGCGGGCTGCTGCATGCATGTGTTTGCTGCAGGGCGGGCATAGCGGAGAAAAGGCCGGTCGTCAGCCGGCTCCATCACGTCAAACCGGGGTTTTGACACGGCGGGGGCGCCCCGTATGGAGCGCCCCGCCGTGTTTTCGTATATTGCCGGAAGACAGGCGTTACATTTTCGAAACGCGTTCTTCAAGCGCTTTAAGCTGTGCGACCAGTTCCCGGGGCATCTTCGGACCGTAGTTGGCGTAATGCTCCTTGATGGACGCGACTTCCGTCTGCCACTCCTGCTTATCGATGCTGAGCAGTTCTTCCATGGCTTCCTCGCTGATATCGAGATTGTCGAGATAGAGGGACTCTTTGGTTGGGATATAGCCGATGGCGGTTTCCTGCGCGTCCGCCTTGCCGGCGACGCGCTCGACGATCCACTTGAGTACGCGGCTGTTTTCGCCGAAGCCCGGCCAGAGGAATTTGCCGTCGTCGCCCTTACGGAACCAGTTGACATAGAATATCTTTGGCAGCTTGTCCGGCGTAGTCTTCGCGCCGATATCGAGCCAGTGCTGCAGATAATCGCAGACGTTGTAGCCGATGAACGGCAGCATGGCGAACGGATCGCGGCGGACCTGGCCAATCTTGGAAGAGATTGTAGCGGCGGTGATCTCGGAGCCCATGATGGAGCCGGAGAAAATGCCGTGCGTCCAGTCGAAACTCTGGTGGACGAGCGGAATCGTATGCGGGCGGCGGCCGCCGATGAGGATGGCCGAAATCGGCACGCCGGCGGGGTCTTCCCACTCGGGTGCGATGACCGGGCACTGCGCCGCCGGAGCGGTGAAACGGGCGTTGGGATGCGCGGCGGTGGTTTCCGTGCCGGGCGTCCAGTCCTTATCCTTCCAGTCGATCAGATGCGCGGGAGCGTCGGTGCCGATGCCTTCCCACCAAACGTCGCCGTCGTCGGTCAGCGCGACATTCGTAAAAATAGTGTTCTTTTCGATGCTGTGCATGGCGTTCGGGTTCGACTGGTCCGAAGTGCCGGGTGCAACGCCAAAGAAACCGTATTCGGGGTTGATGGCGTACAGGCGGCCGTCCTCGCCAAATTTCATCCAGGCGATGTCGTCGCCGATGGTTTCAACCTTCCAGCCGGGGATGGTCGGGATGAGCATAGCAAGGTTGGTCTTGCCGCAGGCGCTCGGGAAAGCGCCGGTGACGTAGGTCTTGTTGCCCTCGGGATCGGTCAGGCGGAGAATGAGCATATGCTCCGCCAGCCAGCCTTCATCCCGCGCCATCGCGGAGGCGATACGCAGCGCGAAACACTTTTTGCCCAGCAGTGCGTTTCCGCCGTAGCCGGAGCCGTAAGACCAGATCAGTCGCTCCTCGGGGAAATGGCTGATATACTTGTTGTCCATGGGCGCGCAGGGCCAGGCGACGTCTTCTTGCCCCTTTTCCAGCGGTGCGCCGACGGAATGCAGGCACGGCACGAAATCACCGTCGTCGCCGAGCGTTTCGAGGACCTTGGTACCCATGCGGGTCATAATGCGCATGTTGGTCACAACGTACGGACTGTCCGTGATTTCCACGCCGATCTTGGAAATCGGCGAGCCGATGGGACCCATCGAGAACGGGATGACATAGAGCGTGCGGCCGTGCATGCAGCCCTTGTAGAGCGCAGACATGGTTTTTTTGAGTTCGACGGGATCGATCCAGTTGTTGGTCGGACCCGCATCCTCTTCCTTCCGAGAGGAGATGAACGTTCTATTTTCAACACGGGCAACGTCCGAAGGATCGCTGCGGAACAGGTAGCAGCCGGGGCGTTTCTCCGGATTCAGCGCGGTTGCGGAGCCGCTGGCCACCGCTTCTTCGAGCAGACGGTCCCATTCTTCCTTGGAACCGTCGCACCAATAGACTTGGTCCGGTTCGCAGAGTTCTTCGACTTCTTTTACCCAGGCGAGTAACTTTTTGTTTTTCGTCATAGATATTGCACCTTTCTTTTCCAATATGTAAACACTACACAAAATTATCATATAGGAAAAACAGCGTAAAAGTCAAACACTTTGCGCGTGCTGAACTGCTGCCATTTTGAATTGCTTGTCGTAGACTGCTTTCTTCATTCTAATCTGACCACCTTTTCATTTACTCTTATCTTGGTGCCCAGATTATCTTACCACGTCCAAAAAGGCTCTTTTTCTCAATGTCCGTTTCTCGGGGTTCAGTTCAATTCTGAGGGTGTGTTTCTAAAACCTAAAAGATGCGGTTTTGCTGGATCGGCTTGCAGATTGAGACGAAAAAAACAGACGCAGTGGTGCTGCGGCGAGGTTTTTCAACGAAAATATGTATGTCGATGCGGCGGAAATGCGCTTTTGTGACTTTGGTAACACACCCTAGCGTCGCACGGCGGGAAACAGCCAAATCGGGACGTGATGTTTATAACGTTTGGATTTTGTAGTTTTATGCTATTATTATATATGATAATTACTTTTTTGCGAACGGGAGCTTCGCAATCCAGCCCGTTCGGGAGCCTCAAGAAGCGTTAAGATCGTTACAAGACGAGTTTTTCGGGAAGGTAGTTCTGTGTTTTTCAACTTTTTGGTTTTCGGACGGCAAAGGGAACAGGGACAACATCTGAAATGGGCGCTTTGCAGCAATGGATAAGCATGTACAGCCGGAGTCAGCAGGTTACGTACTGCTATTCTTATCAATCCCGGAGGCCTCTATGACAGATGAAACAGAGTTTTTTTGTCACAACGAATGCAAGCGGGAATCGGCGGCTGCTTGTAAAAAACACATTGCCGTTTTATGCCAGGCGGGTTTTGTGGTACAGAAGCGGGCGGACGGGACGCTGCATTCGTACCGCCGCTGATCGGCTTTAGGACGGATTGCGCGTCGGATGCGCTTACAATATAATAAATACAAATCGTTCTGTCCGGCGGCGGAGGAGGGAAAAGCATGCGTAAACGGCGGATCAGCGGTACGGTTGCCGCGGTGTTCTTTCTCTCGCTCCTGCTGTTCGCGGCAATATCGGTTTATATTGAGACCGGCAGGCGTTCCAGCGAAGAAGAACAGATGAAGTACATCGCAAGCACCGTCAGCGCACAGGCATATGAAGTGCTCTCCGTGCAGATGGGCAAGGCGAAAACGCTGGAGGCTTTTGTGATTCAGGGAGGCGGCAGCAGCGAGGACTTTGAGAAGGTCGCGCGGCTGCTTGTTACGGAAGATGCGGTGAAAAACGTGCTCCTTGCGCCGAACGGCGTCGTGACGCGCGTCTATCCGCTTGCGGGCAACGAAGGCGTGATCGGGCACGACCTGACAGGCGAAGGCGCTGGCGACAAAGAGGCGCAGGCAGCCATCGAACGCGGTGCGATGATCATGGCCGGCCCTTTTAGCCTGGTGCAGGGCGGTATGGGTATCGCAGGGCGGCTGCCGGTTTACCTCGACGGTTCGTTCTGGGGTATCGTTTCGGTCACGCTCGACTATCCGGCCGTGCTTAACGCCATGAGTTCCATGCAAAATCTTGCCGCTCAGGGGTTTGCCTGCAGGCTCTGGCGCGTGAATCCGGACACGGGCGAGGAGCAGACCATTCTCGAATCGGGCAGCGGCGTTGCGGCCCCCGCGTACGATTATGCGTTCCCGATTTTCAATTCGGAGTGGCACGCGAGCGTTTCGCCGCTTACCCCCTGGTATATGCACGCGAGCGTGATTCTCAGCGTGGTGCTCAGCGTGGTGCTCAGCTTCGCTGTGGCGGCGGGCGTTTCCGCCAGCGGTACGATCCGCCGTATGGAAAAAGAGGCCGCGGACTGCCGGATCCGCGAGCTGCAGAAACGGTCCGAATACGACCGGACGAACATGATGCTATCGCAGATCAGTTCGCATTTCTTTTATCACACGCTCAACGCGATTCAAGCGCTGATTGTCCTTGATCCGAACTCCGCATATAAAATGACGGAGGACTTCTCCCGGTTTCTGCGTTTTAAGGTGGACAGCGTGAGCGCCGCGGACGGCCTCGTACCGTTCCGCGAGGAACTGCGCACCGTCCGCGCTTATGCGGAGATTAACCAGATTCAGCTTGGCGAACGCTTGAAAATGGAATACGACGTGCCGGAGGCGGACTTCATGATCCCGGTTTTGACCGTGCAGCCGATTGTGGAAAACGCGATCATTCATGGCATCAAGCCAAAGGTCGGCGGCGGAACGGTCCGCGTACACCTCCGCAGGCACGAAGGGTATTATGAAGTCATTGTTGAGGACGACGGCGTGGGATACGCGCCGGGGACAGAGCAGCCCGGCCGGTCCGTCGGCATCCGCAACATCCGCGCGCGTATGGGACAGTACCCCGGATGTGCGATCGAGGTCGAGAGCGAGCCGGGCCGCGGCACGCGCGTTACGTTGCGCTATCCTGAACAACCCGGCGGAGGAACGGCGCCGAACTAAACGGAGGGAAAATGAAAACCATACTCGTGGACGATATGGAACTCGACATGCGCCTGCTGGAAATGAAGTGCGCCGGCATGCCGGACTTCGAGATCGTCGGTAGGTTCACCGACCCGGCCGCGGCGCTCGCGTTCGCCGGAGAAACCCAGGTGGATTTTGCCATGCTGGATATCGACATGCCCGGCATGAACGGCATCGACCTTGCGATGCACCTGCGCGAAATCCGCGGCGATGTGATCATCGTTTTCATTACGGCACATTCGCGTTTTGCTGTGGAAGCCTTTCGCATGAAAGCGGATTATATGGTCTTCAAGCCGTTTGACAGGGAAGACATACGCGACGTGCTCGAACGTGCGAAGCTTCTGCAGAGCCGCCAGAAAAAACGGGTGTGTTTTCATACTTTCGGCAGCTTTGAGATGCTGATCGACGGCAAACCCGTCCGGTTTCAATCCGCCAAGGCGAAGGAACTGATGGCGCTGTGCGTGTATCATGAAGGACGTCCCGTTTCGATTTACGCGATCGTCGAGGCGCTCTGCGAGGGCAGCGAAAACAAAACAGCGGCCAACACCGGCTATCGGCGAACGATCAAGGAACTGACGGATACGCTCAAGAAATGCGGCGCGGCGGAGATATTTGTGCGCGAGCGCGGGAGCTGCCGCATCCGGCGGGAGCTTGTGAGCTGTGATTTTTACGACTTCTGGTCGGGCGATACGGAGGCGGTCGCCCGTTTCGACGGCCGCTTCATGAGCGACTATGCATGGGCGGAGCCGGCCATCTACCGTATGTTTGAAAAGAAAGGCCACGCTGCCTTCATCGATCTGGAAAAATAACGCTTTGCGTCTTGATGTTTTTACCCGGGGTTGCGATGCAAAAGCAGGTGTCCGGCGAGGAGGCTTTTTTCGGCTTGGCAAGTGCGCTGAACATTGCCCGCAGTACGTCCCTGCGGGCAATGTTAGGAGGAGAGCGCCGCTTTATGCCGGCGCAGCCGCTCAGCCGGAAACGCCGGCGTGTTCCAGAATTTTCTCGATCGCCCGCACGATGCCGTCGTGGTTGCAGTCCGGTGCGATCCAGTCCGCATGCGCGCGAAGGGGAGTTTGCGCGCTTCCCATCGCAACGGCAAATCCGGAGAAGCGCAGCATCGAAACGTCTGCCAGTCCGTCGCCGACGGCCGCGGTCTCTATCGGTGCAACGCCGAGCCGCGCGCAGAGCGCGCGCAGTCCGGCGGCCTTCTCAACACCGTTCCCGTTGACTTCAAGCCCGTTTTGTATGGACGTGGTCAGCCCGACCGGCAGGCCGCGGCAGAATGCAGACAGACGGGGCAGATCGGCGGGGTTGCGGAAAGAAATATAAAGCTTGTCGATATCCGCGCTCCTTCTGAGCAGGAGCGTGAGAGGATCTTCCGAGGGTACGCGTGCCGGACCGAGAGAAGGATGCTTTAGGAGCGTGCAGCCGTAACGTGCGGCATTTTCCCAGGCGTCGGCGTCCACATAGGAAACGCCGTCGGCGTAGATTTCCAGCATCACATCGAATTCGCGTGTTTTTCGAACGATTTGTTCGGCCGGCGCAAGCGGCAGGAGGCGTTTGTGAAAGGTTTCCCCGGTCGCCGTGTCGTATGCGCGCGCTCCGTTGCCGACGACGAAGTAGCGCAGGTATGGCAAGCGCTGCTTCAAAAAAAATAGTTCGCGGTCGGTGCGCCCTGTGACGATCGCGGGGACGATTCCTGCACTTCGGAGAGAATCGACCGCGCGTGCGGCCGATTCTGTGAGCGAAAGGTCGCTTTGTATCAGCGTGCCGTCGACGTCCAGCGCGCACAGACGAATGTTTTTTGTCATGACCGGTCAGTCCTTTGCCGCGGGATATTCGTTGCAGAGCAGACGGTATGCGGGTTCGTCCTCTTCGATTTCGGAAAACCGGCCGAGCGGCTCGTAAAAGCGGTTGTCGTGCACGTCGTCGTTGACCATGCTGACTTCGCCGAGCAGAACGGGGCCGCCGCCAGGCTCGACGGTGAAATCGTGATAGAGATACGGGGTGATGGAGATGCTTTCACCAGGAGTCAGGCGCACCTGCGCGCCCGCGGACACCGAGAACGCGCGTCCGTCGCAGTGGACGGTCACGGCGGTATCGGCGAACGTTCCGTCCGGCGCGGCGTTATAAACGCGGATAAGCACGCTGCCGCCGCCGCGGTTGATAATATCCTCCATTTTGCTCCAATGGAAGTGCATCGGCGAATACTGCCCTTCTTCGAGATACAGCAGCTTTTCAGCGTAAGGTTTCGGATAATCGTCCCGATTGGCAAGGCTGCCGTTGCGGATGGTTACGAGCGAAAACCCGATCTTCTGAAAATCGCCCGCTCCGTAGTCCGTTACGTCCCAGCCGAGCATATTATCGCGGATCTCGTCGAATTCATGGCTTTTTTCCGTCCAATCGCGTGGGGTGAAGCCGCAGAACGGCGGGAGCGCAAAGCCCTGTTTGCGTGCAAACGCTTCCATGCGCCGGATGGCCGCGTTGATTTCGGAACGCTTCATAAAACGGAAAATCCTCCTAATTAATAATTGCATAAATACCAGCAATTGATCGCGCGGGGAACGCGGAATCAGCTTCCAGCGGCTAGCCGCGCGCCGCGGTAACATAATACAAGATTCGGTTTTCGTTTTCAAGCAGAGTACAGTCGGGCGTGTGCGGAAGTAACATATTAATAAAGAAAAAAGAGCTTGTTTGTGAAAACACCGCTGCAATGCGTGCAGTTCGCTGGAAAAAGCCGTTTATACGGTGATTTACGCGGCGGCGGGTCCTCTGTTTCCCGCACGGGAAAGTCGAGTTGGCAGGAAGCGCGGCGCAATTCAATCCGTTTTCCTTGCGCTGTGAATTGGGACGCGATATAATATTGAGGATAGAGTAAAACTGCATAGATATTAATGAACCAATCTGAATTTAGTGGAGGGAAATACCATGGGAGCAAATATCGGCACCGCCGGTGAATGGCAGGCACTGATCTCCAAGCTCAGCGGCGTATACGCCGCCCACGTCGTGTTTTCCGAAACGCAGGAGCCAACGGAGATACATGTCCTGGCCAGCAGCCGCCGCGCGGCAAAAGCGCTGGTACGCGACGTCCAGTCCGCTGTTTCAGCGCGTTACGGCGTCGAGGTGGATTATCATATTATCAGCGTTGCGCAGATTGCGCCAAGCGTACTTTCCGGCGTTTGTTTCCGATTGACGTATTCCGGCATCGATACGCATACGACCGAAAAGGGCGTTGAAGTATGCGTTTCGCTCCGCAGGGACGGCGAGGTGTTTACCGGGACCGCGCGCGGCGGTTCGTTTCAGTTTTCGAGGATGCGGTGCATCGCGCAGGCCACGCTCGACGCGGTGAAAGTCTGCACCGGCGGGACGGCGTTTTTTGAACTGGCCAGCACGGAACTGGTGCGCTCGAACGGGCGGGCGATCGTGATTACGCAGGTTTTCTGCATACCGGACCTCACGCCCCTGATTGGCTGCGTGTTTGCCGAGCCGGATAACGACGCCGCCGTTGCGCAGAGCGTTTTGGATGCGATTAACCGTCGGCTGGAGATTTATCAGCAGGAAATGTAACGACTTTCCGGCTGAATAATAAAACTTAACAGGTCCGGCAGGAGCGAAGCGGATATAGCCTGTTCGATTAGCGGAGAACAGAGTCCAAATAAGGAGGCTATATCCTCATGAAGAAGATCATCATGGCGCTTGCTTCTCTGGCCGCTCTGGTTCTTTCGAGCGGTGCGTTTTTCTTTGTAAGATAAAACGGTCGAGACATAAAGACAGATTCAAATTGAACTGTGCCGGACCTGTTAGGACTTTCTTTGCAAGGGACGTTCGTTGGCACGAGGGCTTGGTGAAATGAAAAAACAGCAGTTTTATATGACGCTGGTGAGCTTATGCGGCATCGCGGTTTTTGTGGTCAGCCTCTATCAGTCCGCCGTGCTTTTTACCAATCCGGAAACGCTGTTCGATATGATTCTTTACAGCGTGGTCATGCTGGTCATCATGCTCATGTGCCACATGCTGCCTATCTATATTACTGCAGACAAAACAATGGAGATTACCTTCGTTGCGGTGGTCGCCTGCATTGTGACCAAGGGCGTGCCGCTGGCGATCGTCCTTTTTGCGCTTTCAACGCTCACGGCGGTTCTGCAGGATACGAACACACGGCGGCACTATTCGCCTTGGGTGCGTTCGCCGAAAAAAGAACTTTTCAACGTATCCAACGTGCTTATTTCCATCTGCACAGGCGGCATCGTTTACAACCTCATCGTTCCCGAAACCGGTACGCAGGTTTTCACCTGGCAGGTGGTGATCGGCGCCGTGGTTTTTTCGTTTATCGCCATTCTCGGCAACATGGTATTCTTCCTTCTGTACTACCGCCTCAGCGACCAGGGTCGCTTCCTTGCGCTGCTGCGCGACAATATCGGCGGCATACTGCCGAATGTGCTGGCGACCATCCCGCTGGGCCTTCTGATCGGTTATATCCTGACGCAAACCAACGCATACTTATGGCTGGTGCTCTTCATGGCGCCGCTGATGCTGGCACGCTATTCGTTTAAGGTGTACCTCGACAGCCATACGATTCTGTTGCGGACGATCGCATCCCTCGTTGAAGCGGTCGAAGCGAAGGACCCCTATACGCATGGCCATTCCCAGCGTGTGGCGTACATCAGCAGCGAAATATGCAAAGCGCTGGGCTGTACACGGCGGTTTACCGATCAGGTAAAGATCGCCGCGCTGCTGCACGATACCGGAAAGATTGGCGTTGACGACGCGATCCTGCGCAAACCCGGTCCGCTCACAAAAGAAGAATTCGATATCATCAAGCAGCACCCCGTCGTCGGCAGGCGCATCATCGAGAGCATCAATCTTTCCGACGTTGTCAACGATGCGGTACTTTATCATCACCGCAGGTTCGACGGGACGGGATATCCCGAGGAAGGTCCGGCGCCGGGCGAGCTGCCGCTTTCCGCGGCGATTCTCGCGGTGGCAGACTGCTACGATGCGATGATCACGGACCGTCCATACCGCAAGGGCATGCCGCGGGGCAAGGCGCGCGGTATCATCGAGGAAGTGTCCGGAACGCAGCTCGATCCCAAGGTCGTAAAAGCGTTTCTTGCAATCGAAGCGGACCTGCAGCCGGACGACGCGGAAAACCGCCTTCTCTATACAATATGATATTGCTTGCGTCGGCGGCCATCGGAATCGTAATCGGACTGCTTTCCGGCGGACGGCTCAAAAACGCGGCTCATTATCCACTGAAGGGCCTTGTGCTGCCGGTTATTGCATTCTGCGTCAAAACAGGCGCGTCATGGCTGTTGGAGCCGCAGACCGGCGCGGTCGCCGTCTGTGTCGCCCAGTATACACTGATATTTGTATTTCTGGCGCTGAATGCCGCGCGTGTCTGGTGGCCGGCGTTTGTTTTTATCGGGTCCGCGTCAAATTTCCTGGTCATTCTTCTTAACGGCGGGTGCATGCCTGTTTCCGTATCGCTGATGGGTGTGGAAACGGCGCGTGCAGCGTTGCTGCTCGACGGCGGGATCTATGCGTATTGTGCGGCCGGACCGGACGCCGTCGTTCCATTTTTGGGAGACGTTCTGCGCATCGGACCGGTGGGCATGCCGCTGGGATTTGCCAGCGCGGGGGACATTGTGATGTGCATCGGTGCGTCGCTGCTGTGTTTTCATATGATGCGTCCTGCAGGCGGAGATAAACTTCCCGGCGCGAAAAGCCACGGTGCGCGGCGCGAGAAATCGAAAGAATCTCCCGGATAATACATTCCGCCGCCGAAAATGAAAGAGTCCGGACTGCGTTTTCAAACAAATGATGAAGCGGAGCAGTTCGCCGTTTTACCTCACACGCATTAAAAAAACGGAAACGCGCTGCAGTTCCTGCGGGGATACTTGCCGGCCGCCAAGAAAACACACCGGCTGCGCACAGCATATTTGAGAAACATGCCATAACTTTTTCGTTTCGTATTGAAAAAATAATCCGATTGTGTAGAATGAAAGAAAAGACAGGCTGCCGGCAACGGAGCCGTCGGCTTGCATTTTGGCACATAACGAAGGAATTAGGTTACTGACAGGTGAATCGATTTGAACAAGCTCAAAACAAGGGCGGCTGCCGCCGGTAAGAATACGCTGATTGCGTATGATGATTACAAGATGCAAATAGCGCAGAAATATATCCATATTCTTGCGATCGTTGCGGCCGTGCTGAATCTTGTTTTAATCGTTCCGGACTGGCTGCTGATCGAAAACATAACAATCCGGCTTGTGGTAGCGAGTGTGCGGATCCTATATGCGGGATTGTTGGTATTTGTTAGCGTTCGCGTGAAAAAAGCCAAAGCGTTTCAGCCGTTTTCCCTGCTGGTTGCATTTTCCGAGGCGCTCGCGCTGCTGATCTTTCTGTTTGTGATGACGCGCTATTCGCGGTTCAATTTCCTGATCCAGGCCATGGGATACATTGCATTTGTCCTGTTTGTGTTCATTGTGCCGAATCGAACGCAGTACACACTGACGCTTACGGTACTTGGCGCGGCGGGATTTTTTGTCTGCGCACATCTTTTTCAGGGTTCGGTGGACGATAACGAGTTTCTTGCGGCGCTGGTCTATATCCCGCTTGCGATCGTACTCTGCACGATATCCGCCGCCGGCACGGAGCGGCACCAATTCCGCGAATACATCGCAAAAAGCAGGCTGGAACACCTCAGCTCAACCGACTTTCTGACCGATACGGCAAACCGGTTCCTTTTGGAGGAGGAGGCCGGACGCTGGATGGACTTCTGCCGACGGCAGGACATGCCGCTGTCGCTCGCGTTCATCGACGTGGACAACCTAAAGAGCATTAACGACCGTTACGGACACCAAACGGGAGATTCCGTGCTGGTCGACCTGGCTAGGCTGTTTCAGCGGCAATTGCGCAGTTCGGACACCTTAGCGAGGTGGGGCGGCGACGAATTCGTGCTGCTCCTGCCGAACACGCAGCTTCAGGGTGCGGTTCAATTGATGGAACGGATCAAAACGTCGGTGGAAGACGATTCCTTTGTCGCCAAAACCCTGATTACCTGGAGCTGCGGGGTCGTGGAAATGCAGCAGAGAGACGGTTTTCATAACATGCTCCGGGCGGCGGATTTGCTGATGTACGAAGGAAAACACAGAGGGAAGAACCTGATCTGTTACCGCGACGGCGACGGGCTGCATATTGCGTCTGGATTAACGAAGGAATCGGAAGACGAGATTTTTTGATACTATGTAACATATCCACATACTATCTTTGCTGGAAACGCGCAGAAAAATGTGTGTTTTTTTGTTTGTACGCAAAGCGGATTGTGTAATATCGTTTGCCGGAACGTTTGGATATGCAGCATCTTCGTTCAACAAAAAAGCAGTGATATGCGGGAGAAGCAAGGATGCTTCCGCTATGTGGACGGGAGAATATACAGGATTGCATGTATATTATCAGAATATTCATGAATGGCTCTTTACAATTTATCGATTCTGGCAGTATACTATAAAAAAGTATCGTCAGAAAACACATTACATGTCCCAGATGTAATTTCAGCATGTACGTAAATGATTTTTCGAATTCGATGAGTCCTAAACAATTATGGCCTGTTGGCAGGAGACGATGTTGATTGAGTTGCGTCTGATATCCGAGCGAATAAACTGTTTTTAGGCGTAAGAAAAAGCGGTCGCACGTTGCACATGTATTATCGGCCATTGAAAGGGCTTTGTTTCTGGGAAATGCAATCAATCGGGGGTGCGGCACATGTGTGCAAACAATCAGATGAATATCCGCCGGATCGGGAAAAAAGCGCTGCAGATAACGGTTTGTTTACTGCTGGTGATGCAGTCTTTCGGGATTCCTGTGACTGCGCATGCGGAAAGCGCATTTTATTTCAGAGGATACGGGGCTGAGAATGTGACGGCAAACACGTTTGCCTATGCGCTGTCCGGCGCCACGCTGGACGGTACCACCGTTACGATGAACGATCCGACCGAAGGCATAGCGGCCGGATATTTTGTTTTAAATGAGGATGGACACGATATTGCGACCTCTGTTGACCTTGGGGGTCTGGAGATCGATTTTTCCGTTACCGCGAGCGTGACGGATGAGGGAACGGACGGTTCGGAAAACGACATACCATACGTCGATATTTTCTTCTGTACCGGGCCGGACCGCGATACGGCCATCCACACCGTACGGCTGAACAAAAGTGACACGAGTGTTTCCGGCCCTGTCACACTGTCGTCCGGAGCGTCTATCCCGGCGAATACGCGCATTATTTTTATCTACCTGTACGGCACGAGCACTTCCGGCGACAATACCGTCGTTTTCTCCAACCCCAGCATGAAGATCCACGATGCGGCCGCGCCGAGCTGTACGGTCGAATACGACACGGACTGGACGAATCAGCCGTTTACGGTCACCATTTCCGCGGCGGACGGCGACAGCGGGCTGGAAGGGATCTACTACAACGGCGCGAAAGTCGCGGCGACCTCGCCCTACACGTTTGAAGTCAGTGAAAACGGCACGCATTTTACAGCCTACAGCAAAGATTACGCGGGTAAAACGTCCGCCGAAAGCGATATCACTATCGCCAACATCGACGTGAACGTGCCGGACGCTCCCGCGTCCGTTCCGCTTTCGCATGATGGATGGAGCAGCGCGGACGTAGCGTTGCAGATGCCGGAGCTTTCTTGGGATTCCGCTGCAGCGCCGGAGTTCTATATCTACCGCGTCAACGGCGGTGAATGGCAGACGCTTCCGGACGGCTATGCGTTTACTGAAAACGGGACGTATAGCGTCAACGTCGCGGTGAGCGACGAGGCGGGCAACGTTTCCGCGAGTGCGGACACGACTGTTTACATCGATACAACCGCGCCGGTCATAAACGGCGTTTCGCAGACGTCCACCAGCGGAAGCTGTACGGTCAGCGTCGATTATACAGACGGCGGCGGCAGCGGCATTGCCGTGGCGCGTTATGCCGAAGGCGAACAGGACGCGGCGTTTTTTGACGCAGGCGGCACGGATTTTTCCGGCGGGACGTTTACCGTTGCCAGCGGCGGAACCTACACGATCTATCTTGCCGACGGCGCGGGCAATTATGCGTTGCGCACCGCGTCGCTGAGCACCGCGCCGGTGTTGGGCGACATTGCGGACGTTTCCATCGACGAGGACGAGGCCCTGCATATCATGCTGGACGTTTCGGACGCGGAAACGGCGTTGGAAAACCTGACGATCGAAGCGTCGGCAAGCGATGAGGAACTGCTTGCGCAAGTGACGGTTCAACAGTCCGCCGGGGAAGCAAGCCTGGATATTACGCCTGCGGCGGACCGTTTCGGCGGACCGGTCACGGTCACGGTTACGGTCACGGACGAGGCGGGCGAAAGCGCCAGCGATACGTTCGCAGTCAACGTCATCCCAGTCAACGACGCGCCGCTGGCCGTGGACGACGCCGGTTACGTGGCAGACGAGGATTCGGAAATCCGAATTGACGTGCTCTCCAACGATTCCGATCCGGCCGACGGGGACGAACTGAGCATCGATTCCGTTTCGGAGCCTTCTCACGGTACGGCGGTGGTCGTACTCGGGCAGATCAAATATACGCCGGCGGAAAACTACGCCGGTGCGGACGAGTTTAGTTACACGGCCGCGGACGGCAACGGCGGCACGGCGACCGCGATGGTTTCGATCACGGTAAACAACGTTAACGACGCGCCTTATGCTGCGGACGACGAAGCGGCTGTAACCGAGGACGGAAGCGTCCTGATTGACGTGCTTGCCAACGACACGGACATCGACACGGAGGTTTCCACAGGAGAAGCGATCACCCTGACGGGCTGCGAAAACGGCCTGCACGGCAGCGCGGTTCTGGAAAACGGGCAGGTTCGCTATACGCCGGACGGCGACTTCAACGGAGACGATACCTTTACTTATGCGATACAGGACGCGGCGGGAGCGACCGCAGAAGCGAGTGTAACGGTGCGTGTTGCGGCCGCGCCGGACGCTCCGTATTTCGTGAACCTGCCGGCGGAAATCACCATCGACGAGGACAGCCGGAATGCACCGCTGACGTTTGAGATCCACGACGTCGAAACGCCCGCGGACAGCATGATGCTCCAAGCGGCTTCGACGGACGCGGGATTGCTTCCGGCGGCCGGGATTACGGTTGCCGGCCTTGGTGACGATTCCGCCGAAGTGTCGGTGCTGCTCAGCCCGGCGGCTGACGTCAGCGGGGACGTCACGCTGGTGCTGTCTCTTGGCGATGGGTTTACGACCGTTCAGCAAACGGTCACGGTACATATCGTCAATATCAACGACGCGCCTGTGGCCGAAAACGATACGGTGACCTATGACGAGGACGAGCCGTATGTTGACATTTCGATCGCATTTCTCATCGGCAACGATACGGACGGCGACGGCGACGTGCTCTCGTTTGACGGGATACTGAGCTCGACGAGCGTTGGCACGCTCGAGCAAACCGGCGGCGACACGCTCCGCTATACGCCGGCGGCGGACTATGAAGGCGAAGACAGTTTTACCTATCAGGCGACGGACGGTGTGCTGACCGCCTCCGGCGAATGCACGCTCAGGGCCGCACCGCAGAACGACGCGCCCGTGATCGCGTTTGAAGAAGGCGATTATGCGACCGACGAGGATACCGCGCTTGCCGCAGTGCCCTTCACGATAAGCGATCAGGAAACGCCTGCGGGCTCGCTGCTGCTGGCGGGCAAAAGCAGCAACACCGCGATGGTTTCGACGGACGGCATCGTGCTGGTCAACAACGGGGACGGTACCTGCAGCATCCGTGTCACGCCTGCAGAGGACGCAAACGGTACGCTTACGATTACGGTAACGGTCAGCGACGGCGTCGCCAAATCGGAAGCAAGCTTTTCGCTGCGCATTGCGCCGCAGGAGGATGCGCCCGTTGCGACCGACGACAACGTCTATGTGCCGCTTTCCGGCAAGCGCGTGTTTCCCGTTCTGAACAACGACCACGACGTGGACGGCGATTCGCTGACGGTGACGGCCTATGAGGAATACCTGGACGGCACGCTCGTTTTTGACGAGGCGGCGCAGCGCTTTACTTACTATGCGGCGATCGGCGAAACCGGGCTGAGCACGTTTACCTATACGATTTCAGACGGGCAGATGACCGCTGACGCGACGGTCACGCTTGACGTCAACAGTATCACCCATGCGCCGGTGATCTCCGCCATCGGCAGCCAGTATGCCCAGGAAGACGGCTCTGTAAGCGGAATATTCTTCACCGTTTCGGACGAGGACTATGGAGACGAGGCCGCTATCAGCGTTTCTTCAGGAAACGAAACGATCCTGCCGGCCGACGACGCGCATATCAGCGTTACGGACAGCGGCGGCGGGACGTTCCGTCTTGCGCTGACGCCCGCGGCCGACCAGAGCGGTTCCGTGAGCGTGACCGTGACGGCTACGGACCTTTCCGGACTGACCGACAGCACATCGTTTACTCTGTATGTTGTTGCACAGAACGATCCGCCGGTTGCGGTTTCAGACGCAGTTTCCGTAAACGAGGACGAATCGGTCGTCTTCTCGCTGCTGGACAACGATTACGACCCGGATGGCGATAGCGTCAGCATTTACAGCATCGCCTATCCGTCGCACGGCGTTCTCACGCGTTCGGGAAGCAGTTATACCTATAAGCCGTTTCACAATTGGAACGGGACCGAAACGCTGACGTACTGGATCACGGACGGACGCTCCTACGCGTCCGCAACAGCGCTCGTTACCGTCGAGCCGGTCAACGACAGGCCGTCCGCGGTGAACGATTATCGCGAACTTCCCAACGAAGCCGGGCAGAGTACCGTGATCAACGTGCTTTCCAACGATTATGATATTGACGGCGACGATTTGTATTTCTACGAGATCGTCAATCAGCCGGCATCCGGTACCGTGGTGGTCGGCGAGAACGGTTCGATTACGTATACGCGCGATACAGTATCAATCCTGCCAAACGGATTGGACACGTTTACATACCGCGTTACCGACGGCACGGGCGCGCAGTACGATTACCTTTCGGACGATGCGACGGTTTATATCGGCGTGTATTTTCCCGATTCGCTGCACGCCTACAGCCGTTCCGTCTATTGCCTTGAAGACTGCGCGCCGTTTGAATTTGATTTGTCCATCCATAATCCGAACGGCGTCGAATATGAACTTACGCTCGGTTCTACGACCGATCTTGGCACGCTGAGCGTAGTGGACGAAAACACCGTCCGCTTTGAACCCAATGAAAACGCAAACGGCACCGCGAGTATTCCGTATACGGTGAGCGAGCCGGACGGCGGCGAAGCGAGCACGAGCGCCATCAGCCTGTGTGTGTACAGCGTGAACGACGCGCCGGTGATCGACAGCGCGCCGGATACGGCGTCGTGTTGCGAGGATGCGGACGAAGGCGCGTCGTTCAGCATAACGTTCCACGACGTCGACTGTGATATCGACGACCTGTATTTCTACGTATACCCGACCAACGTTGTAAACGGTGCGACGGTGCCGTTCCGGCTGGATACCGTTGTGACACGGACGGAGGATGGTGCGAACGTGGAGGTCGTGCCCCGTGCGAACGTCAACGGCACGGCGGATCTGATCGTCGGCGTCAGCGACGGCATTGCCGAGGCGACGCATACGGTGCGGCTCACCATCCATGCTGAGGACGACGCACCGAGCCTTTCCGGAACTTCGGCGACCACCTATGAGGACGTTTCCGTCAATTTCCGTGTGGTGGATTCGAACAGCGAGCTGGACGGCGACGAAACGCTGCTGCAGGTTCTTGACGGGGACGAGCCGGCGCACGGGAGCGTTTCCATCGATGGAAACGGCGTGGTCACATATGCGCCGGACGCCGATTTTTACGGACAGGATTCGTTCGTATTTACGCTCGCGGACCAGACGGACGCGGCGCTCAGCGCGAGCCAGACGGCGGTCGTCAACGTCACCCCGGTCAACGACCAGCCGGAAATCCTGGACCTCGGGTACTATCAAATCACCGACGAAGACGTTGCCAAGACCGTTACGCTCACGGTGCACGACGTGGACAACGATATGACCGGCGCACAGCGGTACACCATTACGTCCGGCAACACGGACCTGATTCGAAACGAGAACATCACTATAGCAAGTCTGGGCGGCGAGACGATGCAGATCACGCTGGTCCCGGAGGATAACGCCTCCGGGAAGGCTGCGATTTCGATTATCGCCAGCGACGGGGAACTCACCGCGGAAGCGGCGTTCGCGCTGACGGTCGTTCCGGTCAACGACGTGCCGGAAGCGGTGGACGACTATGCGGAAATCGACGAGGCCGTCTCGGTTGCGGGGCAGAGCGAGCCGCCCGTAACGAGCGTAACGCTCAATCTGACCGAAAACGATACGGACGTCGAGGACTGCACGCCGTTGATTGCGGCGATTGACAACGTGGTCAATGCAACGGTGGAAAACCTGGGCGGCGGCGAGGTGCGGGTCACCGCGGACGGCGACTTCAGCGGAGACGTGACGTTCGGTTACTCCGTGATCGATGAAAACGGCGCGAGCGCGAGTGCGGACGTTACGGTGCGCATCCTGCCGATGAACGACCCGCCGCAGGCCGCGGCGGATTCCGCGCAGATAGACGAGGACGAAACGATCGTACTCGACGTGCTGGCCAACGATTCGGACGTGGAGGGCGATTCGCTGAGCGTCGATTCCGTGACGCAGGCTGCGCACGGCGCGGTGACCATCGTGGAAGGCGGCGTGGAATACCACCCGGCGGAAAACTATTACGGGCCGGACACGTTTACCTATACTGCCGCGGACGGCAATGGCGGATACGCCACGGCGACGGTCTCCATCGAACTGGAACCGATCAACGATGCGCCGACAATTTCAAAATACCCGGACGGCTCCGTCGCATGGACGATGGATGAGGACGCGCTTGGCTCGTTCGATTTCACCGTATCGGATGCGGAAACCGACGTTGCAAACCTGCTGATTACTATTCAATCGCTCGACGAGGAACTGGTCAAAACATCCTATATCGGGCTTGAGACGAATAGCGCGGAGTACAAGACCATCGAAGTTCGCTCGAATGCGGACGTCTATGGAACGGTCCCGGTGCGCTTCACGGTCAGCGACGGGCTGGAAAGCACGGTCGCGGACTACGATATCGTGATCACGCCGTGCAACGACAGGCCGGAAGTGACGAGTGAAACGTTCTCTGTCGAGGAAGACACGCCGCTGAGCGGCCGGATCAGCGCGACGGACAAGGAAAACGATCCGCTTACGTTCGCCGCGGCGACCAATCCGAGCCACGGCACGGTAACGGTCGAACCGGACGGATCGTTCGTGTACGAACCGGAAGAAGATTTCAACGGCACGGATTCCTTCACAGTGACCGCGGACGACGGGAACGAAGAAAACAACATCGGCGTAGGCGTGATGACGGTCGTTGTGAAGCGCGCCAACGACGAGCCGACGTCTCTTGACGACGAAGCGACCACAAATGAAGATACGGCGGCGGACATCGACGTGCTTGCCAACGACGCGGACAGCGACATCCCCTATGGCGACAGTCTTGTGATTGTTTCCATTACGCAACCGTCGCATGGAGCCGCGAGCATTTCGGACAACAAGGTCCTTTATACGCCGGACGCCGACTGGAACGGCGACGACGCGTTTAGTTATACGATTACCGATCAAGACGGCAAAACCTCCGGCGCGGACGTAACGGTGCATGTGACCGCGGTCAACGATACGCCGCGGGACGGCGCCGACGAAGCCGAAACCGATGAGGACACGCCCGTCACTATTCCAGCCGCGACAAACGACGACATCGACGAAATTACGAATCCGGACGACGAGAATCTGACGATTACGCAGGTTTACGGTCTTGAAAACGGCACGGCGGAGATTACGGACGGCGGCAAGAGCATCCTCTTTACACCGGACGATAATTTCTATACACCCGAGGACACGCCTGAGGTGTTTTATTACACGGTTGAAGACACGGGCGGGCTTTCCGCGGACTTCAGCGTGAGCGTGATTGTGCATTCGGTCAACGACGCGCCGGAAATCCGCGCGGCGGAACCGTTGACGCAGCTTGCGGACGTTGCGACCAGCGAAGATACGGCCGCGCCGGCGGTTGCCTTTACGGTTTTCGACGTTGAGGACGCGGAGGGAACGCTCAGCGTGAGTGTGACGCATAACAATGGCTCGCTGCTGCCTGCGCTCAGCGTTACGCCGGACGCGGCGGGCGCTTGTTCGCTGACGATACAGCCGAAAGCGGATAAAGTGGGTTCTGCGACGGTCACCGTGACCGTGACGGATTCCAACGGGGCGACGGACGCCGATTCGTTTGTTCTGACGGTGACCGCGGTCAACGACGCACCGGAAGCTGCGCCGGACAGCGCGGCGACGAACGAGAACACGCCGGTGGAGATCGACGTCGTACTCAACGACGACGTAGACCGTCTGAATGGCGGAGACACCCTCACGCTCGATGAAGTCGGCACGCCGGACAACGGCGGCAGCGCCGAAATTGTCGGCAACAAAGCGGTTTACACGCCGGACGCCGACAACCCGGTCAAGCAACCCTATACCGATACGTTTACTTATGCCATGCACGATCATGAAGGACTGACCTCCTGCGCGACGGTCACCGTCACGGTCAATCCGGTCAACGACGCGCCGGCAATTTCTGAAATTGCGGACGTTACGGGCGTGCAGGAAGACGCGCCGGACGGAACGGGCGAGATCTCGTTCAGCGTGACGGACGAAGAGGACGAAAACGGTACGCTACGCATTTTTGTTGGCACGAGCGACGAAACGCTTTTCCCGCTCTCCAATATCATAGTTTCCACGCCGGAGGCCAATCCGGACGGCAGCAAACGCACGGTCAAGGTCATTCCCGCGGCGAACGCTTTCGGAGAAGCGACGATCACATTGACCGTTAAGGACGCGGAAAACGAACCTGCTGCAACTTCGTTTAAGGTCACGGTCGGTTCCGTCAACGACGTGCCCGCCGGCGGCGACGATGCGCTTGAAGTGGTGGAGGATGTTGAAACAGAACTTGACGTGCTGGCAAACGACGACGTGGACGGCACGGCGGACCTGACTGTTACGGCCGTAACGGAACCGGATCACGGAACGGTACGGATCGCCGACGGCGGGAAGTCCGTTTTCTATCAGACGGACGAAAACAGCAATGAAGCGGACGGTTTTACTTATACGGTATACGACGCTTACGGCGACGCAAGCTATGATTTCAATGTCGGCATCAGCGTACGGCCGGTCAACGACGCGCCTGTGATTCATTACTCGGGCGAAAGCAGCTATACCGTCAATGAAACGGTCGCGCAGAACGGCATTCCGTTCTACCTTTACGACGTGGACGACAATACGGACGCAGACAACGGCGAACCGTTGGGGGTGACCGTCACGGCGAAGAGCTCAAACAGCCTGCTCCTTAAATACGGCATCACCATTGATGAGGCGACGGCCGACAACCGTGTGATTAACCTCCAGCCATATCTCAAGTGGAACGGCACGACTACAGTCACGATCACGGCGACCGACGACGGCGGACTGACGGACACGCATGCGTTTACCTTCACCGTCACCAGCGTCAACGACGCGCCGGTGGCGCACGATGACGAGTTTGTGGTGAATGAGGACCAGCTTACGGGGTTAGACGTGCTGGGCAACGACCTCGACGAGGAACTTTATACGAACCCGGATGAAGAGGAACTCTTCGTCGATGAAGTGTTCGACGACGATCCAAACGCAGTCATTGCAGCTTCAGCCGATAATAAATCCATCGAAATTCAGCCAAATGCCGATTACAACGGCACGGTTGCATTCACCTACACGGTACGTGACTTCGCCAATGCGGTAAGCAACGTCGCCACCGTGACCGTCGAGGTGGCGCAGGTCAACGACGCGCCGGTGACGGACGACGAGAGCGTGGAAGTCGCGGAGGACGGCACGATCCTGATCGACGTGCTGGCGGGCGACACGGACAGGGACCAGGACGCGGAATACAACGCGCACCCCGGGGACGAAGTGCTTAGCATCTCGCTCGCGGAGGCCGACCTGGCCGATCCGGCGCACGGGACGATCGCCGTCGAGGACGGACAGATCCGCTACACGCCGGACGAAGACTACAACGGGCCGGACGCGTTCGAATACAACTGTTCCGACGGGGAAGCGCTGAGCAAAGGGACGGTGACGGTCACGGTAACCCAGGTCAACGACGACCCGGCGGCCAACGCGGATTCCGCGTCCACGCCGGAGGATACGGACGTTACGATCGACGCCGTGGCGAACGACACGGATGTGGACACGGACACGACGCTCAATCAAAACGACCTGCACCTGATTACCGGTCTGACGATCACGCAAGCGTCGTTGGAAGACGACGAACACGGCACCGTGACGATTATAAACAACAAAATCGACTACGATCCGGCGGACCACTGGTTCGGAACGGAAACGATCACTTATACGCTGTCCGACGGGCACGGCGGCACGGCGGCGGGGACGGTCACGCTGACGGTTACGAGCGTGAACGACCTGCCGGTGTTTGCGGAAACGCCCGCGGACATGGTCCTGACGGAGGATGGGGCGGACGGCGAGAGCGCGTTTAGGGTTTCAGACGTGGAGACGGCCGCAGAGGAACACGTCGTAACATTTGTCAGCAGCACGAATACCGGACTGATCGACGCAAGCTGCGTTTCGATCACGGCGTGCGGCACGGAATGCGCGCACGCGGTGACAATCGACCCGAAAGACGACCAAAACGGCACGGCGGACGTAAAACTGCGCGTGAGCGACGGCGACGGCGGGACGGCGGAGCATACGTTCAGCGTGACGGTAGAAGCAATCAACGATACGCCGGCCGCCGGCGACGTGCCGGATGCAACGTTCGCTGAGGACGCAGGCTCGCTGACGATTACGGGTACGAGCGTGGCGGACGATGTGGACATTGACACAAACGGCGACGCGCTCACGCTGACGATCACGAGCGGTCCATCGCACGGCACGGCGGTGGTAACGGACGGGAACCTCGTTTATACGCCGAATGCCGACTGGAACGGCACGGACAGCTTTGTATACCGCGCGGCCGATACGAACGGGGCGTGGGACGAAGGCACGGTCACGATCGAGGTGGCGCAGGTCAACGACGCGCCGGTGACGGACGACGAGAGCGTGGAAGT
>CAYTHS010000024.1:0-3499 GCA_964437665.1 uncultured Oscillospiraceae bacterium | reverse complement strand
TAACCCAGGTCAACGACGACCCGGCGGCCAACGCGGATTCCGCGTCCACGCCGGACGAAACACCCGTAAGCGTGGACGTTCTGGCGAACGATACGGACGTCGATACGCGCGGAGACTTGAATCTGAACGAACGGCATTCGACGAGTACGTTCAGCGTGACGGAATACGGCTTTACCGGCGATGCGCACGGAACACTTTCCGAGGAGGACGGCGTAATTACCTATACGCCGTCATTGAACTTCACAGGCGTGCAGCAGATAAGCTATACGCTTTCCGACGGGCACGGCGCAACGGCGCAGGGGGTGCTGTCTGTTGCCGTCGATTCGGAGAACGACGCGCCGAACGCTTTTGACGACGCGATGAACACGCAGGAGGACCATGCGCTCACCATCAACGTACTTGCAAACGACCGAGACCAGGATCCCGGCGATACGATTGTTTTCAACGGTTTCACCGAAAGCGTTTCGGGAATGCCGGGTGCGTTTGAAACGAGTACGGACGGCACGGTGACCTTTACCCCGGATGCGGATTATCACGGCTCGTTTACCATCGGCTACCAAATCAGAGACGAAGGCGGCCTTACGAGCGCCGCAGTCATCACCGTAACGGTAACGGCGGTCAACGACACGCCGAACGCCGCAGACGATTCCGCCGCAACGCCGGAGGATACTGCAAAGACTATCGATGCGGCCGCGCTGATCGGCGATGCGGACATCCTGACGGACGGGGATACCTATATGGTTACGGTTGCCGCAGACGACGAGCCTTTGCACGGCGCGGTAAGCGTCAGCGGAACACAGATTACCTATACGCCTGCCGCTAACTGGAACGGAACGGACGCCTTTAAATATACGGCGACCGACGGAGCGGGCGCATTTGACACAGGCACGGTTACAATGACGGTTACGCCGGTCAACGACGCACCGGTTGCCGCAGCGGACACGCTCGCGCTCAACGAAGACACGCCCGCGTCCGTCGATGCGCTGCATAACGACACGGATGTGGACGTCGACGACCGGCTCAACGCATCCCCTCAGGCTGCGCCCACGCTGCTTTCCGTCGGCACGGCCCAGCACGGCACGGTCCGGATTTCCGAAGGACAGATCGAATACGCCCCTGTTGAGAACTACAACGGCACGGACAGTTTCATCTACACAATCACGGACGGTTCGCTGACGGCGAGCGCGACGGTGAACGTTACGGTGCGGCAGGTCAACGACCCTGCTTTCGCGGCCAACGATACGGCGCAGACCACCGATGAGGACGCTGTGTCCATCGATGTGCTGGCAAACGATACGGACGTGGACACGGACGATGCGCTTAACCTCGGCACGCAGCACAGCAGGGACGACTTCACTATCCAGATTGTGGGAGACGCGATGCACGGTACGACGCAGATCGTCGGCGGCAGGATCGTCTACACGCCGGAGGATACATATGCTGGCGGGGACAGCTTTACCTATACGATGGGCGACGGGTACGGGTCGAGCGATTCGGCTGTTGTCCAGATGACCGTTTTGAGCGCGAACGATCCGCCTGAAACGCCGGTGGTGAGTTCGCCGCAGGAAGGCGACCGGGCGGGAGGTTCGTCCACGGTGGACGTGGTTTGGAGCTGCTTTGACATCGACGGCGATACCCTGCGCTATACGCTGGATTACTATGACGGTGCGGCCTGGCATGCGGTTGCGGACGGCTTGACCGACACGAGGTATGCGTTCGCGGTCCCGGCGTCACAGGAGACGACGGACGGGCTGCGATTCCGTGTACGGGCAAGCGACGCGGAATTCACCACGGATTACGGCTATTCCGGCGCAATGAGCGTCGACCGCGACGCGCCGCAGTCCGTAACGGTCTCGATGAAGACTGCGGACGGGCGTGACTACCGGCAGGGCGCATGGACGAACCAAAGCGTCACCGTGACCGCCGTCGGCGCGGACGATGCAAATGCAGTGACCTTCCGCTATGCGCTCGACGGCGACGCGTTTGAAGCCGCTGAAAATATGGCGGTCACCAACGGTGTGCACAGCGTGTATGTCCTCGCGACCGATGTGTTTGATAACGCCGCTTCTTTCGGCGGATATCTTGCACGCGTGGATAAGCAGGCTCCCGCCGCGCCTGCGGTGCAGGAACGGACGTCCGGTTCGAATATCATACTGAGCTTTACGTTCAGGGCCGATCCGGGCGGCAGCGGCAACGATTACATGATCCTGCCGGACGGCACGCGGACGGACGCCGGAGACGGGCCGCAATATTCCGTTTCGCGCAACGGTACGTATACCTTTACGCTCTACGACACGGCCGGTAACAGGACGGTGTTTACCTACACCGTTTCGGGCGTGGATATCTCCGCGCCGACGATAACGTACGACGCCGGCCCCTACCGCGTCGGCGAAATCACGCAGGATGCGATCAGTGTGCGGCTTACGTTTGCCGACGGCGAATCGTCCATTACGGCGCGCGGGTATCAGCTCGCCATAAGCGCTTCGCCGGGGTCCGCGTACCGCAGCTACTCGGGTGTGATCACGATTGGCGCACCGGGGACGTATTACATCCACGCGTATGCGCGCAACGCCTTTGGACTGACGGTCTATGTCACGTTTGGGCCGTTCATTCTGGAAGAACCGCCCGTTGAAGAGCCTGCACAGGACGTTACGCCCTCCCCAGAGCCGGAATTCGGTGACGTTGTAATCCGCACGGACGATTTGGACGACGAGCAGGGCGAAACGGTGTATATTCGCCTGCCCGGTGAAGAATGGTCGCAGACGCTCACGCTGGAAAACGCCGCACCGGGAGAGTACCTCATCGAGGCGATGGATAAGGACGGCAACGTGCGCGTCGTTAAGGTGCGCGTGACCGCGCGCGACATTTTTGCGCGGTCGCTGCGCAGTGCAGATTCCGGGACGATGACCTTGCTGTTCGCGGGCGGAGGGGCGGCGGCGCTGCTGCTGATTTTGCTGTTGCTGTTTGTCGGCAACAATGTGACCGTCCGTGTGCTCGGCATAGCCACTGCGAAAAAGAAATCAAGCCGTATGTCTCGCCGGATTCATTTCCGGAAAAAAACGCTGACCGTCAGGCTTGACGAAGGGCTGGTTCATGGCGGCAGGCTTGCGACGATCAGGATGGCGAAGCATCTGACGAAACGGATGCGCGGACGCTGGGTGGTTGTCGAGGTGCGGGGTGTTCAGGTCCTGCGTGAAATGATCCCGCCGACGGCGGAAGATGCGTTCCGGCGCGAAATCCGGCTGGACGGCTGAAGACGCTGCCGGGCGTCCGTTCCCGCGGGATCGCCGCGCGCGGTTGCAGCCCGACCGGTGCTCCGAAAGACCAACTTTGCATATTGAAGCGGAACGCACTGCGGCGTTCCGCTCAGTCTGTCAAAAAAGCTCCTGGGATTGTTAGGTTGCGTTTCAAAAATCACAAAAGCGCATTACCGCCGCTTCGACCTGCATATTTTCGTTGAAAAGCCTCGCCGCAGCACCACTGCGCCTGTGTTTTTCGT
>CAYTHS010000023.1:0-28333 GCA_964437665.1 uncultured Oscillospiraceae bacterium | reverse complement strand
TTCGATGTGCATTCAGATTTGCGCTGCCCGTATGCCTGCGTCAGCGCCGCACTCCATAATGAATCAAGTAAGAATAAGAATGAGAGACATCATGAACCACTTAATTCCCAAGGAACACATCCAATTAGGCGTTTTTGCATCGGACTGGCACGAAGCAATCCGCGCTGCAGGCGGGTTGCTGGTCAAAAGCGGGTGTATCGAGCAGGGATATATCGACAGCATGATCGACGCCGTAAACGAGCTTGGTCCGTATATGGTTCTTCTGCCGGGATTTGCGCTCGCACACGCCGCGCCCAGCCCGGACGTCCACCGCGATGCGATGTCGCTGATCACCCTTGCCTCCCCCGTGGAATTTGGCTCGGAAGAAAACGACCCGGTGCGCGTCGTTCTTTGTCTGAGCTGCGTCGACCGCGAATCCCACATCGCTTCTCTTCGCCGTGTCGCTATGGCACTTATGGAAGACGGCATGGTCGACCGGCTTGCCGGCGCAAAGGACGCCGGCGAAATCCAGTCTCTGCTTGTAAGCGAATAAGCAATCCTCTTTGTCCACTTTATTTCGTGTTAATAACCTTAAGCTTCTTTGATTCTGCCGGACGGCCGTGTTCGGCGGAGTTTGAGTATAAGAAAAGAAGGGAGTTCAATATGGGCGAAATCAGAATTCAGGCAGTTTGCGGCTTTGGCTGCGGATCCTCATTGTTCCTTCGCATGAGGATCGAGGAAATACTTAAGAAAAACGGTTATGAGGCGACGGTCTTCTGCGGTGACGTAGGGACCTGCATTTCCGCAAAATGCGATGCGATCTTCATCTCCGAAGATCTTGCCGAACGGATCGTAGGCAGAGCCGCGGTCCCGGTGGTCGTAATCGACAACTTCATGAACAAAGCGGAAGTTGAAGAAAAGACCCTCGCCTTTATGAAGTCACTGGAATAACAACAGGAGGAAATTATGGGAGTTCTCAACTTTATCGTCTCTGAAATTTTTGGTCAGGGTGCAATTTTTCTTGCTCTGATCGCTATGATCGGCCTTATCATCCAGAAAAAGAATATCGGTGAAATTATCCGCGGAACGTTCATGACCGCCATCGGTTTCTTCATCCTCAACCGCGGCGTCAGCATCGTATCCGAAGTCGTCAGCGGCATTTCCGCCGCCTTTACTGCGGTTATGCCCAAGGCTGTGCCTTCGACCTCCGTCGATATCGGCGCCGAATTTGGTACACAGATTGGCATCGCCATGCTGGCGGCGTTCCTCATCAACCTGCTGGTTGCCCGGTTCACAAGATGGAAGAGCGTGTTCCTGACCGGTCACATGCTCTATTGGTTCCCATACGTATTCATTGCCGCGGGTGTTGACGCGGGCATGAAGGGCGTTGGCCTCGTCGTTCTCGCGACGGTTTTCACCGCGCTCTATATGGTCGTTTCCCCGAACCTTATGCGCCCGCTCGTCAAAGAAGCCACCGGCGACGACAGTTTCACCATCGGCCACCCGACAACAATTCTCTCCGTCATTGCGGGTTACCTCGGAAAGCTCGTCGGCAATAAGGAGAAGTCCACCGAAGATCTCAAGATCTCCAAGGGTTTCGGCTTCCTCCGCGAAATCTCCATTACGGGCAGCATCGTCATCCTGATCACCTATATCGTGATGGCGTTTGTGCTCAAGGCAAACGGCCTTGAACCCACTGAAATCTGGGGTTATACGTCCGACACCGTATTCTCCTTCTACTTCACCAGCGCTATGACGTTCGGCGTAGGCATCACGATCCTTCTGCTCGGCGTTCGCATGCTCATCGCGGAAATCGTTCCCGCATTCAAGGGCATTGCCGACAAGGTCATCCCGGGCGCCATCCCCGCTCTCGACTGCCCCGTGATCTTCAACGTCGCGCCCAACGCCCTGATGATCGGCTTCATCACCGCGCTGATTACATCCACAATCACGATTCTCATCACGCTGCCGCTCGGTATTTTCCCGACGGTTGTTATCCCGCTGGTCTTCACTTGCTTCTTTGAGGCCGGCACCGCGGCGATCATCGCCAACGCCACCGGCGGTATTCGCGGCTGCATCATCGGTTCGATCGTCAACGGCATTATCATGGTGTTCCTCGTTGGCCTCGGCGCTTACTTCTTCAGCCACACGATCAACGACTGGATGCTCGTCTTCGGCGGCCAGGACTTCTCGCTCTGGGGCATGCTTGAAGGGCTCGTCGCGAGGATCTTTGCCTGAGTCCCGCGTAATCCGAACCTGCATCGCCTGATTGAACTTCGACTCCAAGAGACGGGCTGTTCGCAAACAGCCCGTCTCTTCTCTTCAATTTATCGCCGCTCGCTTTGACCGGATTCCCCGCGCCCTTTGCCGTCCGGAGTGTCGAGCGCTGTTATTTCCTACGGTTTCCTGCGCCGCGGCACGGCGCTTTACGCAAAGGAGGACGCGTGATGCAATTTCAAGCTGTTGTTTTCGATCTCGACGGATGCCTTATCGATTCCGCCCCGAATCTGATCGCTACGCTCGGGCGCGCGCTCGCTGAAACCGGCGGTGGCCGTCAGCCGGCACATGCCCTGCGCCGGATACTCGGGCTTCCCTGCAGCGCGCTCAACGATTTTTTCGACCTGCCCGACTGGCGGGAAACGCTGCGTCTTTGGTGTTCTTATTACGCCCCCCTTGCCAAAAGCAATCGTCCCTTCGACGGCATCCTCCCGCTTCTCGCCGCGATTAAAGCCGCGGGACTGCCGCTTGGCATCGCTACCTCGCAGGGACGGGAACTCTTTCTAGAGCACTTTCATAAATATCCCGTCGCGCCGTTTTTCGACCTTACCATATGCGCCGACGACGTTGCAAACCCCAAACCCGCCGCCGACCCGCTCTTGTACGCGGCGGAAGTATTCGGCGTTCCCGTTTCCTCCATCCTTTTCCTTGGCGACGCGGTGTACGACATGCAGTGCGCACGCGCAGCCGGGGCGTCAGGCGCGCTCGCGGTTTGGGGAACGGCGGACCGCGGCATTCCCGCAGACTATTATCCCGAAACGCCGTTGGACGTGCTGAAAATCCTCTCCATTCCGGAAGCGATTTAACTTCCCCGCTTTTCGTCGGCCAAGAGTGGCGGTGCCGGCGGCATGCCTATCAATCATATGCTTTCTTTCCCGGATTATGTTCCATCGTCCTCCTGAACCCCCGGATCAGCAGGTAGAAACCAAGATAAATTTCGTTGAGGATAATCGGCAGGGCAAGCACCGGGCGCAGCGCAAACGCAGGATAAAACGGCACAATCGTTATCGCCGCAGCGGCGGCCATTCCCCATACCGATATGTATCGCGGGATCAGTTTCAGGCCATACAGCATGACGTAAAGAAAAAAAGCGCTCGCCGCAAAAAACAGAGGGATCATATAGGAAGCCGCCGCGTCGCGCATCATGGTCAGCATTTCGGCAACGAGTTCCGTCCCGCCGGTCGCCTCCCGGCCGATCAGCCCGGTCATTACAATCGCCATAAACGCAGCCGCAATACACGCGGCGCATTCCAGTATCCGTATCGCGAAATACCATGCGGCTGTTGCCGGTCGTTCTTTTTTCAGTACAGGCCAGAACGCCGCGGCGATGCCGACCACCGCAAGCGCATTGGTCAATTCAAGTATGATCCCAACGATTAGGAAGCGCTCTTTCCCCTGTACGGCGCTGAAAAAGTCCGGTTTTATTACCGATTCAATCATAAACCCGCCCGTCAGGCTCGCCGCCATCGCAAGCAGAAACATGGCGCCGGCAAATCGGGCGTTGTTTCTGTACTCCGTCATAATTGTTTCATCCTTTCCGCAAACGCTCGTGCATTTTTCAGGTCTTCTTCGGTCGGGCAGCCTTTGTTCATTCCTCCAAAATGCTTCAGGAAGCTGTTTGTGTTATACCCGCGGCAGCTGAATTCTCCAACGACCACATAACCCTTTGCCAGCAGTATTTCGCGCAGTGCCGCATGATCAGCCGCCATCTTCTTTACGGTATATACCCCGCTTGTAGAGAAAATAAAGCATGGTTTTTTGTCGCCCGCAGGCAATCGGCAGGCATAATCGAGCAGTTCTTTGTAGTGGCGGCCGCTGTCAATCCCTGCGCCAAAGCCAACGAGTTCGTATTTACCCGGTTCGTCCGCACCTGTTCCGGCGGCGGGTTTGATTTCGGCTTCCAATATATCGGACATCGCCGCGGCAACTTTTTTCGTGCTGCCGTGATGGTATGAGTGCAGTACGATCAAATTATTCATTTTTTATCTTCCTCCGTGGACGTGCATTCAAAAACCTCCCCAATCGGAACGCCGAATACGTCGGCTATACGAAACGCCATTTCAAGGGACGGCGTGTACTTCTCCGCTTCCAGGGCGACAATAGTCTGCCGTGAAGCGCCTGCTTTTTCGGCCAGCTCAAGCTGCGTCATCTCGTCTGCAAAAAAACGCAGCTTACGGATGTTATTGGTTATGATCAGTTTTTTAGCCATTGCGAACGCCCTTCTCCTGCAAAATCACGCTCAGAACGCCTTCGGCGAGCGAGCCGAGAAAAAGCGCGCCCATCATAATATGCAGCGCTGTAACGACAGGCTGCCCGAACGCCAGCGCCGCGAGGCACGCAATGATTCCGCTTCCCGCGAAAATGTATCCAATATGCGCCGCCTTGAGCTGAATCAGTTTATCCCGTTCGTCCTCCACCATCGACGCCGATACGATTCTCTCGACCTTCTTGTCCTCCCGTTCACGTTCTTTGACCGCAATGCCGACTGCGAAGCCGATATGAAAGAGAATCTGGATTACAATCTGGGATGCGACGCCAATTCCGATAAAGACGAGCATAACCCTCGCCCATTCCTTAACATGTTCCACGCCGGGTGCGCTCGCTCCCAGAGCGTAGACGATATAAGCGGCTAAAAGGGCGGCCCCCAGCACCATGCTGACAATTGTCCGTTTACTGTAATACGACACGAATCATCCCTCCTTATCTATAGTATGTCGTTGTCTATGTACAACATGTATAATATATTAGACACAATATATGTTAATTTTGTCTTTTTGTCAATAGCAACCGACAAATTCTTTGTATTTCTCGTTTCCGTGCAAACGTTCATCTGGCTGCCCGCAAATTCCGGCCTTCGTCGAACGATCCCATTTATGGAAGCTGCAGTGCTGCCCTGCGAAGTCCCATACTGCCGCATAATCCGCTGCCGCTGTGGAACTGCACTCTCTTTTGTCAGTACAGGCATTCTCAAGTTAAACGTTTTTTTTGCACCAACGCCGCATCACGCGTATACGCAATGGAGCCGACGCCGCGCCGCTTGCAACGGGAAAAAGCCGCGTCTCACTGCAAAACAACACGCAGAAGACTTAATTCCTGTTAATTTGGTCTGGTTTTGCATCGGAATCCTTGCGTTGCGCCGCTGTTTTATGTTATATAGATTATTGAGAAGTGAACTCGCTCATAGGTGCTCCCCGCAAACCCGCCGAAAGACGGGGACGCAAAGCTACAGGGTCTAAACGCGGGCAACCGCGCACGGCAGCCAGTTGCCATCTTAAGGTGCTCATGGCAAACCCGCCGAAAGACGGGGACGCAAAGCTACAGGGCCTAAACGCGGGCAACCGCGCATGGCAGCCAGATACCATCTGTTGATCTGTCGTATCAAATTACGAGCAGATCAGACCTCCGGACTTGGTTTGTTGTATGACGTTACGACAGTCATGAGCTAAGTCACAATTAAAAATTAATTTGGAGGGAAATAATATGAAAAAGTTCATTCTCACCGTTGCTCTGGTACTCGCAGTTGTTACCAGTCTCGTTGCAGGCACGATGGCCGCTTACACGCAGCAGCTCGACACCACGTCCGAAGCGATCACAACCAAAACGTTCTCAATCAAAGGCAATATGAGCGATAACTTCACCAAAGCGATTGAAATCGCTCCCGGTGAAACGGTTGAGTACAAGCTTGAGATCACCAACAACGGGGAAGTCAACGCAAAGCTGAACATGAAAGCTGCGATCGTTGCCGCCGCAGGCGACGAAATTGACGGTCTGAAGCTCGATGTCGTTTCTGTTGAAAAGATCTCTGTCGGCGAAAAATCCGATAAAAGCGTGACCTTCAGCACCGGCGACGGTAATAACGACATGCTCAGGACCGGCACTACCGCGAAGGTTACCCTCAGGGTCACCTGGGTGTATGCCAACGACGACGCAGCCAACGCACAGGACAATGCCGACATGGAAAAGGCGTCCTCGCAGTTGAGCGTCACTGTCAACGCGATCGGTCTTGCCAGCGGCACGACATACGGCATCGGCGGAGTCGACACGGAATTTGGCGGCAACTAAAGGTATATGAGCACAAGGAATGGAGCCTCGGCTCCGCATGGACAAGGGGCAACTCGTTTGCCCCTTGTTTCCCCGGATAAGAAAGAGAGGCCGGCATGAAACGTGCTTGGAAATGGATCCTTCCGGCGTCGCTCGCGGCGCTGGTCGTGCTTGTGTTTTCCTATGGCAGCCTGGCGGCGTTCACAAAGTCCCTGCGCGACACCAGCGCTGCAATCCGCGCAAAGTCCTTCACGTTTTACGTCAACGAGAGCAACTCCCAGCGCCAGTCCCTCGGCGATGCGGCGCTCGCGCCCGGCGAAAGCAGGGATTACGACGTCGTGCTCGACGGAAGAAGCTGTGAAACGCCCGTCGACGCGGTGGTAACGCTGAGCGTCGATTACGACGGAACATGGCCCGAAGGCCTTTCCGTCCTCTGCGGCGGGGAGGATGTCTCCGGCGGGTGCCGCCGAACGTTTGCCTCGCTGCACAGCGCAGGCGAAACAAAAACGATTACCTATTCCGTCGTCTGGAACGACCCGCATTTAGCCGATTACGAACCTTACCGTGACTTTGCTCTGCAGCTGACCGTTAAAGTCGAAGCAGAGCAGTCCCGCTGAGAAAGGAAGGCGCGCCGCCATGAAACATAAAAAACGCCTCGCCCTCCTGATCGTTCTGCTCGCTCTGCTCATCCCCGCGGCTACCGCAATCGCCGCATACTCAAAAACGTTTACGCTCAAAGCGGAAATTACGCTTTCGCTTCCCGACTCTGCCGCAGAACCCACTTCTTCACCCACACCGGAACCAACCCCGACCCCCGACCCCGGCAAACAGGTGAAGATCGTCTATCATTCAAGTTACGACAACAATTCCGTCACACGGTATGCGCCGCGTAAATCGGCCATAACGCTTGAAGGCGAATTGTTCCAGCGCGACTGGTATAAACTGATAGGCTGGTCGAGCCGTCCGTACGGCAGATTTGCAGAATACAATCTGGGCGACACCTATCGCACCGGCAGCAACACGGAACATTTTTACGCGGTTTGGGAGTTTGACTGGAACTGGTTCGACCCGTGGCCCTGGGGACAGTACGGCTCCGGCATGGAGTATGGCGGCGGATCCGATCCGGCCGCCTCTGAAGAAACCCCAGCGCCAGCAACCGAAACGCCTTCACCCGAAGCACAAACGCCGTCGCCCGCTGAAGCAACGCCGTCGCCCGGAACAAACGGGGCAGATACCCCTTCGCCCAGTCCGCAAAACGAGCCGACGCCCGCCATGGAGGGCGGCTGATGGAACACCACGCTGCGAACGACGCGCGTTATGCAACGCGTGAAGAAATCGAATCCCTTCTTGCGGAAACGGAACGCTACGAACGCGTCGGCCCGCTCGCCAAACGCCGTCTCGAGCGGCAGAGCCGGCTGCGTTCGCCTGCGCAAAAGATTCGGCACGCAGTCTTTTCCGTACTGTATTATATCCTCATCGCCGTCCTTTGCGGCATGCTCTACGTAGGTGTGCGCGCCAAGATGAACAACGCGATCCCGACGGTGTTTGGTTACAGCGTCTTCACGGTAAAAACAGGCAGCATGGTACCGACGCTTCCGATCGGCTGTTATATCGTCGTCAAGCATGCGGACGACCCCGCCGCTTTGACGGCCGGCACGGTCACGACCTTCCGTTTTGAAGACGGTACGGTCGTCACACACCGTATCCTGGAGGTTCTGGACACCGACGACGGCGTTCGCTACCGCACCAAGGGCGACAATCCGGAAAACGATCCCGACCCGGAGCTTCTTTCCCCGGACCGCGTGATCGGTTCCCTTCTGTTCGTCGTCCGGCTCCCCGAAATCTGGTAAAGAGGCAATGAAACAAACGTGAAAGCAACTGTAAAACGAAACCGTCGCTCTTACGCCCCGATGGGTGACGAGCAGGTTGCCGTTTCCATGGAAAACGTTTCCAGCATGGAGCTGTTCAAGCAGCCGGACGGCCGCTTTTTTAAGGTTCTTTACAATGTCGATCTTACCGTTTCCGTGGGCGAATGCCACGGCATTTTGGGTGAAAACCGCTTTGAACTGCAGCTGCTCGCCGAAATCGCCGGCAGTGTCAAGCCGCATGAAAGCGGGCGCTGTTCCCTGATGGAAATCGGCATGATGCGCCAGAAGCGCAGGATCCTCCCGCACGTCTATTACATCAACGATCAAAAGGTGCTCTTCGAGCACATGCATGTACTGGGCTATCTGATGTTCGCTTCGGAACACGCCCCTGGCAAGCCGGAGGTCAAGCAGGCCGACTGGTTGAAGCTGCTGCTGAAAACCGGCCTTTACCCTTTTACGCTGACATATATCCGTTCGCTGAACGCGGCCGAATACGCGCTCGTTTCCGCGCTGCTTGCTTACGCATCCAAAGCGGTTTTGATCGTTATGGACTGCAGCGCAATTACCGTGCCGGATAAACTGACCGAACCGTTCGCCGCGCTCATGCGCGAGCTGATTGCCGCCGGTAAAACGGTCGTTCTGACCAATACGTCCGCCGGGTTGATACAGAAAGCCTGCACGCATGCGTCGTTCTTGATAGACGGGACGGTCACAACAAGCGGCCCGGTCTCCGCCCTTTGCGAAACGTATGACAAAAACATCCTCCGAATCGTCTCCCCCGAACCGGAAAGAGCGCTTGCAGCGCTTCGCGGTGCCTTTGCAGACCTTCGTTTTGAGTGCGGCGGACAAACCGTCTCCGCCTACGGCGGCCGCCCCGTCGCGGTCTCGTCCGCGGCGGCAGCGCTTGAGCGCGCCGGTATCCCTTTTTCCGAAATCCAAACACCCGCGCCTTCGCTGGCAGAGGCGTTCCGGGAGGTGAAGCGGACGCTGTGATCTATCGCACGAAGTTTTTCAAAGAAGAACTCAGCTACGGCTATTTTGAACGCAAGAAAAACGTCGGTGCGCTGCTCGCGCTCGGCGTATTCGCAGGCATGCTGACTTTTTCGATCTATTTCATTCTGCAAACGCTGACCAAAAGCGTGCTCAGCGATCAGGCGAGCTTCCTGGTCGAACAGAGCTACCACACGACCGCGCTTCTTTATTTAGCCGTGTCCTACGCCGGTTTCTGGGTCTATATCGCCGCGCGTTTTCGCATGGTCACATTCTCCGAGGTTTACGAAAACACCTGGTACGGGCTGCTGCATCAGAGGTACCGGATATCAACGCTCGTGTTCGGCAAGCTGTTTGCGCAGCTCTTCGCGATGCTGACGATCAATACGGCGGGTTTTCTTTCCACACTTTTGATGAGTTCGTTTTTGAAATTCCCGCTGATCCCAGGATATCTTGTCAGCATGTTCCTCGTCGGTACGCTTAACTGCGCCTCGCTGCTGGTCGTCTCCATGGCCGCCTCTCTTATTATCCGCGATACCGGCAATGCGCGAAGCCTCTTTTCGGTCGGCGCGTTCCTTCTGATCGCGCTGCAGATCGTCCTCGGCTTTTTCTCGCTTGTGACCAACCGCGAGAGCATAATGCACGTCGGCGCGCTTTTTCTCAAAAGCGCTTACCTTTATGTGGATATAGCCGTCATGGCGCTCTGCGTCGGCGTCTGCATTCTGAAGGGAAGCTATGTCGCGCGTCTTTACAACGCCCCCGAACTGGACGAGCCGCCCGTCCTCGGACGGGCGGACGGGACCACGCTGATCGTGCGCACAAAATCTCCGTCCGCCGCCATACAGCGCGCCGCAAAGCAGCTTTCAACCTCCTATCAGCCGGTCAAGCGCGGCAACCTGCTCTCCTCCATCATGTCGTTCCTGCTTGCGCTCGGCATTCTCGCCATGTTCGCCATAGACGTCGTGATGCTTGCGTTTTCTTATGCCTCTCCGGAAAAGGAAACGTCTATCATGGGCTTTATCCCGTATATCTTCCAGTCCTCCACCATGGAGCCGGAAATCAACTATAACGACATCGCGTTCTTTGAAGCCGTCGACGAGTATGTCCGGCTCAACACAGACGATATCGTGCTCTATAAGGACAGCACGGAGATCGTGCAGGTGCGCCGCATCGTCGATGAACTGACCGATTCCACGACCGGCGAGGATATGCTGGAAGTGGACATCGACTACTATCCCGAAGGTTCGCAGAAGGGTATTTTACACGGATACGTGGAAAAAAGCGCGGTTTACGGACGGCTGGTCGGCGTCAACCGCTGGCTCGGCGTGGTCGTGCTGCTGGCCAACTCCATGTTCGGGCGCATCCTGTTCATGCTGGTGCCCATCATCCTGCTCTTCTTCAGCAAGCAGATCAACGACTTCTTCAAGCGTGTGGGCGACCCAAGGCGGCATGGCGCGCGCGCACAGGCTGCGTCCGGGCCGGAAGCCTGAAATACAGAAACACACCGTTCTTAAAACAGTTATTCCAACTTTTATATAACACAAGCGCCGCTGAAAAGCGGCGCTTGAGACCGTAAAAAACTTGTTTTTTGGCGGGGAACCACGTTTTGCCTTTCGTCCTTTGGACTTCCGGGCGGTAAAAGCACAGAGAAACCGCCCGTTCTGGGCGATCGTACTGCGCCGGATGAACCGGCACAGCCGGAATATGCGGGTTAAGGGTTACGACCCTTAACAATCCCAGGGGCTTTTTTGACAGGCTGAAGCGCCGCTGGAAAGCGGCGCTTGTTTTATGAACTTATCATGCGGTTATTTCGGCATTTCGCTGTAAAGAAGCTCCATGTGCCTGCCGATATGTGCTTCGAGCCGGTCGAAATACTGCGCTTCGTGCTCGCGCCAATTATCGAACAACCGGTCGCGGAAGCGATAGGCGCCCGTTTCATCCTTTTCATTGAGGATCAGGCCATAGGTAATGTGGATCAACTGCCGGGCGTCGTCGAGATCAAAGAGTTCAGGCAACTGCGCGTCGGTCAGTTTATCCAGGGCAGGCACGCGGCCGGGCACGCAGGAAACGTGGTAATACTTCGTCGCCTCGGAAAATGCGCCGAGCGCGTAGGCATGCACCTCGCGATAGAGTTCCGGCTCCGTCATGGCGATGACACGCATGGCCTCCAGCCAATTCGTTCCGGCGGTCTTTACATGGAAGTTCCCCTGCGTCAGCCGGCCGATGATCGGGAACACGGAGAATTTGTCCGACCCGGAGTGAATCGAGAGCTTATAGCTGAACTTGCGCGCGATAGCGGCATGCACGCGCATTTCCGCCTCGAACTGTTTCAGGTCTCCCATATAGTCGATGCCTTTTTGGAACTCGCCGCAGAAGCGCGGCGCGATCGTCGCAAACTTTACGCCGCGGCGAAGCAGTTCGCTCGCCACGAAATAATGCTGTACGGGCGTTGTGGGCGTCATCGTTTCGTCGATTGAAATCTCGAAATCGACCGGTTTACCTTTGATGTGGGTTTCATAAATATGCACGGCATGATCGAGCGCGGCCTCGTAAATCAGGCACGCGCGGCGGAATTCCTGCTCGCCGAACGTAACGTGCTGATCTTCCGCGGCGAACGTTTTGCCGCAGTAGAGCGCTTCCCATTCGGGATGCGGGCGGTAGGCGGCGTCCACCTGCGCGTCGCTCATTTCGTCGACGTCGTTACGGATCTGTTCGCTGCAGTCCAGCGTGATCATCGTGTAGCCGTTGGAGAGCGCGTATTCCACCTCTTCGTCGGTCTTGAGGTGGTCGCCGTCCGCGCCGAAACCACGCTGAAAGTCCTCGCGGAACACGGCGAACGTCGAGCTGTCCAGAACGTCCGCAAACGTGCGCTTGGTCAGGTTCAGTTCGCGGATGGACTGCTGGGCGAGGATCGGCGTCGCGTCATATTTTTCAAACACGCGCAGGTGCCCCGGCCCCGCGATGCCAAGCCGGTCGCCGACGCCGAACGTACGCTTTCTGGTGAGCACGGGCTGTGGCGCGGTAAACGGAAAGAGTTTGCGCAGAAGCGCCGCGTTCTCGTGCGAAAGCGGCGCAAGCAGCGCGCCGTCCTTTTCTTTCCCGGCAAAACCCGGATTCGGACCGGTGATCTGCAGATAGTCCGCGTCGTCCCCGCGTACCATTGAAATTACGCTCGTCTCATAACGATGGGTTGATTTAGGATACGTTTGCATATAAAACTCCTTTATACTCTTTTTTGCGTCCCTGCGAGGCCACATGGCGGGTTCGCTTTGAACGCGCCTCTTCACAGCCCGAAATACGCCTTTGCGTTGCGGTAACTAACATTTTCTATGATCCTTTGCAGGTCTTTCTCGCCGGAGAAATACTCGCCTCGTTCAATCAGACCGCCAAGATAATTGCAGAACACCCTGCGGTAAAGCTCGTGGCGCGGATAGCTCAGAAAGCTGCGGCTGTCGGTCAGCATCCCGACGGACAGGCTCACGGGATACAGGTTCGAGACCGCCTCAAACTGCCGCTGGATACCGTACGCCTGATCGTTGAACCACCAGGGCGCGCCAAGCTGCACGCCGCCGCGGGCAGGCCCTTTGCAGAAAGCCGCTGCCAAAATCGCATACGGCTCCGCGTCCGAAGCGTTGAGCGGATAAAGAATCACCTTCGGAAGATTGCCCTCCCGGTTCAGCGCGTCCAGCAATGCGGACATGCTGCGGATATCGCTTGCGCTGTCCGCGCAGTCGTAGCCGGTGTCCGGGCCGAGCTTCGCAGCCATATCGCCGTTTGCGTTGCGGTATGCGCCGATGTGAATCTGCATCACAAAACCGCTGCGCGCATACGCGCGCCCCATGTGCAGCAGAAACGCGCTGCGGAACTGATTCGTTTCCTCCGTCGAGAGCGGCTCGCCGCCGCGCGCCTTCAGCAAAATCGCGTCCAGCTCTTCCGGCTTTGCCTCTATCCAAACAAAATTGTCGAGTCCCGCATCGCTGATCATGGCCCCGGCGTCCTTGAACGCCAGCAGCCTTTTTTCCAGCGCGGCGATCAGTTCTCTGAACGTACCGATCTTCATGTCTGCGGCGGTTTCCAGCTCGCCGAGATATCCCCTGAACGGCGCTTTTTCACAGTTCATCGCCTTGTCCGGGCGAAACGCGGGGAGCACCTTCACGCGGAAGGAAGCGTCCTCACGAAGCTGCTGATGATAGTGCAGATCGTCCACGGGATCGTCTGTCGTGCAAACCATCTCCACATTGGAACGCTCCATGCACCAGCGGGGACACATTTTCTTTTCCGCGATAAGCGCTTTCGTCTCTTCATAAATCCGTTCGGCGTTTTCCCCGCACAGCGGCTCTCCGACGTCGAAAAACCGCTTGAGTTCGAGCGCGCACCAGATATACAGGGGATTGCCGATGAGTTCCGGCATAATTTCGGCAAACGCCTTGAATTTTTCAAAAAAGCTCGCGTCGCCGGTGATGAACCGCTCGTCCACACCGAAGGTGCGCATAGCGCGCCACTTGTAATGATCGTGCGCCAGCCACATTTCGCCAAGGTCGGCAAACTGTTTGTTCTCATAAATCTCCTGCGGCAGAAGATGGCAGTGATAGTCGATAATGGGCATTTTCCGGGCGTACGCTTCATACAGACGTTTGCCGGTGCTGTTGGTCAGAAACAAATCTTCGCTGAACGCGTGCTTCATGTTTTGCTCTCCTTACTTCAATGGATTCTCAAACTGTTTTTCTTTTGATCAGCGCATCTGCCGGAAAAGGCCGTTGTCGTACATCGGAAGACTGCTTCGGAAGATGATTTCACTTCCGATGAAGATCACGTCCTGCAAGGGACGCTCGTCCCTGATCAGCCGCCCTGCCAGATGCCTCACCGCCGTATACGCCTGCGCATACGGATTTTTATACAGCAGGTTGGTAAATACGCCGTCCTTCAAAAAACGTGCGTTTTCCTCGAACAGATCGCTGCCGATCGCCGCAAGATCGCCCGCCCGCCCGGTTTCCTCAAGCGCCCTGCCAAGCAGAACGCTGCTCCGCGCGTTAACCGACCAACAGCCCTCCAGACCGCTCCGTTCGTTCAGTTCCCGCACAAGGTGTCCGTATACCATGCGCTGATCGCCGCTTTCGTGCACCTTGTAAACAGGGTTTTTATAACCGTTTTCACTTAAATACGCATCGAATCCCTGCAGGATCAAATAGTGCGACGGTACGATCACGTCGCCCGCGCAAATCAGTATCCCGCCGTCTTTTCCGATCTGCCGCGTCAGCAGTTCCGCCAGCGTTCGTCCGATGATCTGGTAATCCGGCTGTACACAGAACAACCGGCCGCTTTCCGGATTGTCGTCGCCGACCAGCACGACCGGCACGCCTTTCTGCACAAATCCCTGCACGGCGGTCATGCCGCGCATATCCGTATAACCGGTCGTTATCAAACCGTCGATTCGTTCTGTTTCCAGCACCGCGGAGAGCTCGTTCGCCTGGCTGTTCGCCCCCTTGTAAAACGGGACCTCGACCAACGCGATATTATAGTCGCTCCTTGCGCGGATGCTGTCACGCAGGCCCTGCCAGATAAACGAATAATAATAGCGGCTTTCCTCGGTTGCCCCCGGGAATGCCGCCGCAATGCGGATTTCTTTGCGCTTGAGCGACGCTGCGACGGCATTGGGCCGGTAGTCCATCCGTCTGGCCAGCTCGGTAATCCGCCGGCGCGTCTGTTCGCTCACGCCGGGTTTTCCGTTGAGCGCACAATGCACCGTGCCGATCGAAACGCCGGCGCTCTTTGCAATATCCGTTATCGTCGTTCGTTTATCCATGAAACCATCCATAGAATGAAAAGATTCGCTGCTAAAACGTTTTTGTTATGGCTTGAGTATAATTCCCTGTGCCGAGTTTGTCAAACCATATCGGTCGTCTATCTGTGTAATTTCGCATGATATGGTCAAAATACAACTGACTTTATTACCGTTTAGCAAGTTTTTATTGTGAAACCATATGCGAAACCTGTTCCCAGTTTAACTAAAACGTTTTTTATATAATATCCGCCTGCATGCAGAACCTGCCCCGCCGCATATGTCTCGGCGATATGGTTTAATCTTTGCCTTCTGGCGCTCAGCGACCGCACCGGCTTTTTCCCAAACGCTTCCGTTCAGGATCGTGCGAAACGCCGCCAGCGGAAAAAGCGCAGTTCCTTTGCTCAAAACGCTATTGACACATCGGCGCGGCGTGCTATTATTTGGTTGTATATACATCTATATGGGAGGCGAAACCATTTATGGACACCACTCATCGGCGGATAACCAAGATTGGCCGTGAAGTCAACCGCTTCGTAGGCCTCTATGCGCGCGAATTCGGCGTCGGCACTTCAGAGTACGAATTCCTGCATGCGGTACGCAAGAATCCCGGCATTACGCAGGCAGGCGTGTGCGAACGGCTCGGGCTCGACAAGGCGGCCGCCGCACGCCGGGCGGCGAACCTGGAAGCCAAGGGCTTTATTATCCGCAAACCCAATCCGCTTGACGGCCGGAGCAAACTGCTTTTCGCAACGACCAAGGCGGACAAGCTCAAATGCTCCCGCGCATCGATGGAAGCGGGCTTTTACGAATGGCTCCTTTCCGGTCTGCCGGAAGATCGGCGCACAGCCTTTTGCGAAACGCTGGACGAGCTGTATCAAACATGCAAGGCCGAAAGCAAAGCGGGCTTTCCGCACGTTTCGGACTATATCGCCGGCCGCGCCTGTGAAAACGAACCGGCCGGACAAGAAGCACGAGGCAAATGAATTTTATGAAGAAAAAACTGCGTTCCCTTTCCCCCGCCATGACGTTTATCCTGCTCTTCGGAGTCGTCAGCCTGCTTTCAGACATGACGCACGAAGGCGCGGCCAGCATCCGCGGCGCATATCTTGCGCTGCTGGGCGCGTCCGCGGCAAGCATCGGTTTTGTTTCCGGGCTGGGCGAGCTGGTCGGGTATTCGCTGCGCTACCTCTTTGGCAAACTGACCGACAAAACGCGGCGGTACTGGCCGCTGACCATCGCGGGGTACGTTGTGGACGTGCTTGCCGTGCCCGCGCTGGCGCTGGTCGGCGAACACGGGTGGATCGCCGCGTGCGCGCTGATCATCATCGAGCGCATGGGCAAGGCGATGAAAAAGCCGGCGAAAAACACACTGCTCTCGTTTGCCGCCTCACAGGAGGGCGTCGGTAAAAGCTTCGCCATACAGGAAATGCTGGATCAGATCGGCGCGTTTTTAGGCCCTGTGCTGCTCTATCTCGTGATGCTCTTTAAAACCGACGGCACGACGTTTCAAATCTATTCGTTCTGCTTTGCAATTCTCGTTATCCCCGCGATCGCGACGATTGCGATGCTGTTTTTCACCAAGAGCAAATTCCCGAATCCGGAACGCTTCGAGCCGGAGCCGGCGGTGTCCGCGCCGTTTAAGCTGAAAAAAGGCTTTGTGCTCTATCTCGCCGGCATCAGCCTCTTTGCGTTCGGTTTCATCGACTATTCGCTGATCATCATGCACGTGTCGCGCAGCTTTGCGGACGTGTCCGCTTCGCTTTCGGAAGCTTCGTCGCTGGTCAACAGCGGAACGATTCCGCTGCTGTACGCGGGCGCAATGCTCGTAGACGCGGCTGCAGCGCTGATCTTCGGCCTGCTCTACGACAAAAAGGGCATGAAGGTTCTCGCCGTTTCAACGGCGCTTTCCGCGCCGTTCGCGCTGCTCGTGTTCGGGTTCCACTCCATCCCCGCGCTGCTCGTCGGGATTGCTATGTGGGGCGTCGGCATGGGCGCGCAGGAGTCCATCCTCAAGGCGGCGGTTTCGCAGATCATGCCGAAAAACAGCCGCGCAACGGGATACGGCGTGTTCGAGCTTGCGTTCGGCGTGTTCTGGTTCCTCGGCAGTTGGCTGCTGGGCGTGCTCTACGACGTAAGCATTTCCGCAATGGTCGCGGTGTCCATCGGCGCGCAGCTCGCCGCCATCCCGCTCTATCTGCTCTCCAAGCGCAGTATCAAGCGGCAGTCCGCGCCGCCAGGCCCCGCCGAAAAGTAACCCCTGAATTAAGAAGGGGGTACGTTGGAGGCTCTGTCTCCAAACCACCGTTGTGAGGGTGCGTTTCTAAAAGCACGATGGATCCCTTTTCACCGGTTTATTGTCGCGGCAGCCTTGAAACAGCGCTGCTATTCCTGCGGCTTTGCTCCTCAACCCGGCAAATAATTCGCTCTGCCTGCCCTCATCGCATTTTAGAAACACATCCTAGGACCCTAACGGCCCTAAGAACCCGCTTTTTCGCAAGTGCTTCGAATAAAAAAGGGATTCCCAGGGGACAAGTCCCTTGGGCGGGGTTGCAGGGGTGGAACCCCTGCAAAAAACTCTTGTAACGCCAAACCGCCCGCCGAAAGAAAATTCGGCGGGCGGTTCTGTGTTTTGCAGACATTCGCTATTCCGGCCAGACCTCCAGCGTCAGGTCGCCCAGCGGGTACGAGCAGCAGGGATGGATGTATCCCGCCAGCACGTCCGCCATGCGCCGTTTGTCCAGATAGTCCGGGATGAACACATTCCCTTCGGCCAGGCGGGAGCGGCACCAGCCGCATTCGCCACCGCGGCAGCGGCTCGGCGCGGCGATCCCCGCACGCTCCAGCGCGACCAGCACGGTTTCGCAGGCCGCCATCGGCACCTGCTTCGTTTCGCCGTACTGCAAAACGCTGAGCGTGTAGTGCGCATTCGGGTCGCCCGGGTAACCCTTCAGCCCCTTCGGGGACGCGGGCGCGGGATAGAGTTCGTGCCGGATATACTTTTGCTCCAGCTTGAGTTTTTCGAGTTCCTTGTCGACAAACGCGTACATCGCCGCCGGACCGCAGAGGAACACGCTGCAACTTTCGCCGCCGCAGACCTGAGCAATACGCTCCGCAGTAATGAAGCCGTATTCAAAGCCTTCCTTCTGCTCGTCGCTGAGGACATGGACGATCTTTACCTTGTCCGTTTCTTTTGCGATTTTATCCAGCTCCGCTTTATAGAGGATATCGCATTCCTTCCTGCTGCCGTAGAGCAGCGTAAGACGGAAATCCTCAATCCCGTCGCGGATAGCGTACGCCATCGAAAGGAACGGCGTAATCCCGCAGCCGCCCGCAAGGCCGATCACATGATCGGAATCCCGCAGGGGTTCATAATAGAATTCGCCCTCCGGCCCGGAGGTGACAACCTCGCCGCCGGCTTTCCAGTTGTCGAGGATCCATTCGGAGGCAAAGCCGTCCTGCGCGCGCTTGATGGTCAGCGCATATTTGCCCTCGTATGCCCACGCGGGCGAACTGGAGAGCGAATACGGCCGGGTGAGCACCGAACTCCCGATTTTGAGCTGCACGGAGAGATACTGCCCCGCGCGAAACGGCGCAAGTTTTTCGCCCGTGAGCACAAACGTCTTTGCGGTTTCGCCGTGTTCGATCACGTCCGCAATTTTCAGCTTCTGCTCTTTCGGGTGCAGGCGCTCCGCAAGACGGTTGGCCGCGCACACCGCGGAAACAGCCCCGGCAGACCCGCAGGCAAGCGCCTTCTGACGCGCGGGCACCATCTTTTTAAAGTACAGCATGTCGAGCAGGCCGATGGGTTTTACATGAAAGTTAAAGTCGCTCATTTTCCCGCCTCCTTCATGTCCGCAAGGGTGAGTTTTGCGGTGAGCTCTCCGTTCAGGTAGGTCGAGCTATAGCCGTAGATGCGCGGGCCGTAGCCGCCCGCAAACCGCACGCCCGGCACGATTTGATCTTCTTTGAGCATCATCAGCCGCGCCAGCATGGTGTCCCAGTCGGCGCAGGAATAGGCGTACATCGCGCCTTCCGGGTTGAGCGTGTAGCGCGCCATGGTCACGGGCGTCGCAATCTCAATCTCCTCGATATACGGCTTGATGCTCACGCCGACGTGCTCCTCAAAATCGCGGATCATCTTTTCGGCCACTTCGCGCTTTTTCGCAACGTACTCTTTTTCGGGAATACCTCCCCAGACGTCCGTATTGTAAAGCGTCGTGAAGCTCATGATGCAGGTGCCTTCCGGCGAACAGCCCGGATTGGCGCGGTTGAGGCAGATCGTCGCCTGCATGGGATGGTCGTTGAATCCGTCCGCACGCGCGGCCTCCTTCACTGTATCGACCGATTCGTAAATAAAGTAGCTGTAGTCTTTGAGCCCCAGTTCGTCCGCCGTACGGTTCAGCCCGAGATACACCACAAATCCGCGCGGTCCGAGACGCCGCGCGTTGATCATGCGCGTCTGCTTTTCCGGCACGTCTTTTTGATCCATCATGTCGCCGAACAGCGCGTTGGGCGAGCAGCAGGCGATCACGTGCTCCGTGGCCACGTCGCCGTGGCTTGTGCGCACGCCCGTGATTTTTCCATCCTTGGTCAGGATGCGTTCGGCGAGCGTGTTATACCAGATTTCGCCGCCCAGCGAACGGATGCGCGCGTCCATCGCGGCGGAAAGCTCGTGCGAACGCATCTTGGGAATCCATGCGCCGCGGGTCAGATACTTATAGACCATCGCCGCGTACAGCGCAAAGTTCAGCCGGTCAGTGCTCACGCCCACGTAGCACCAGTAGGCCGAGAGGATCCGCTGCGCCTTTTTCGGCATGTGCAGCGCGCGGAACACCCGGCTTACGCTGTAGCCGCCGCATTTGAGGAAGTTCGCGTGCTCCTTCATGAGTACCTTGGAATCCGCCTTGCCGCCGGATTTGCCGATGTACGCCAGCGCCGCCATGATCTGCTCGCAGAGCGTTATGAATTTCTCCATCGACGGACGGCTGCCGGGCACGTACTCCTCCATCTTGCCAATGAATTCCTGCACACCGAACGGCATCACGACGTCCAGATTGTCTTTTCCCTCGTTGATCGTGATGAGCCGGTAGGCTTCCGGCACGGGCAGCCACTCGACCTCCACGCCGAACGTCCGCTCGATGAGCTTGCGCACGTCGCCGGGGTCCTCCGCCGTTCCGACGTCGCAGAGTTCGTGCAGCGACGGCTCGAATTCGAACCGTCCGCGCACAAAGCTGCTTGCAAACCCGCCCGGCAGGTTATGCTGCTCGATCAGCAGTGTTTTTTTACCGGCCTTCGCCATGGTCGCGGCGGCGGAAAGCCCGCCGTTGCCCGCGCCGATGACTACCGCGTCATATCGCTGTTCCAATGATCCAACACCCCTTTTCAAAATTAACGGTCGTTTGCTTTTATTATGTCTGCGCCGCCTTGCCCGGCGGGATAATCACTTCCAGATCGGAGAGCGGATAGGTCGAACAAGGGTGGATAAAGCCGAGGTCTTTGTCCGCTTCGCGCCGCCCGTCGCCGTCCGGCAGGATGAACACGTCCCCGGAAACGAGCTGACTGCGGCAGATGCCGCATTCGCCGCTGCGGCAGCGCGAGTCGAGGATCAGCCCCGCCCGCTCGATCGCCGTGAGCACCGTCTCCGCCTTGTGCGCGGGAATTCGCGTTTTCACGCCGTTGCACCAAACGCGTATCGAACAGGTTTCCCCTTCCTTGCCGACAGGATAGCCTTCCACACGCGTCACGTCGCACGGCGCGCCGGAAACCTCGTAGCGCGTCTGTTTGCGTTCGAGCGAGGCGACTTTCGGGAACTCCTTTTTGAGAAAGTCGTACATAATCGCAGGCCCGCAGATGAAATATGTCTTCTTCTCCGGCTCCGGCACGTTTTCTTTGATGAACGCCGCGTCGAGAAAGCCTTTGTGCAGCCCATTTTCACCCGCCGTGTCCTCGTAGGTGTTGAACCGGGCGAAACGCTCCGGCGCGGCGGCGACGACCGCTGCAATCTCTTTTTCAAAGAGAACGTCCTCCGGGTTGCGGCAGCCGTATAAAAGCGTGAGCGAAAGCTCCGGCCGGTCGTGCAGAAACTGCTTCATCATCGGCGCAAACGGCGTAATGCCGCAGCCGCCCGCAATCGCTACGATGTGGCGCGTGTCTCGCAGCGGCGAAACGTAGAATTCGCCGTGCGGGCCGGTCGCCGAAACCTCCGTCCCGACTTTCCAGTTTTCAAACATCCACTTGGAAACATAGCCGTCCGGCTTTTCACGGACGGTGATTTCATAGTAACCGTCCGGGCCTTCCGCCTCGTACGGCGCGGAGGAAATCGTATATGCGCGCGCGGTCAGCGTGTCCCCGATTTTCAGTTTCACGCTGATATACTGCCCGGCCTGAAATATCGGCAGCGGTGCGCAGAGCATACTCTCCAGCCGGAATGTCTTCACCAGCGGCACTTCGTCGCGCACACTCGTTACTTTCAGCGAAAGCGTCTCCGGGTGCATGCGTTTCGCCATGTCGGAGACCGGGTCGGGACGGTAGTCCTCGTCCGCCGCGCGGTAGTGCTTTTTACGGTCGCTTGCCATCTTCAGCAGCGCAAAGAGTCCGGGAATCAGTTTTACTTTAGCCATCGTTCAGGCCCTCCTTTGCTGCGCGCCGGCGTGTTCAATCTGTTCGATGGTCGCGAGCCGGCCCGAAAGGATCGAGCTCGGGAAGCCCGCCACAAGCAGCCCGGCGTTGCCGACGAACGACAAGCCGTCGATCAGGCGTTCCTTGTCCTGCGTCATGGCCTTGATCACGACCGAATCGTACACGCGGTGATCGTAGGCGTAGACGTTGCCCATATAGGAGCCGATGTAGCGCGCAAACGTCTGCGGCGCGGCGACTTCGATCTCCTCGATGTGATCGCGGATGGGCACGCCGAGTACGTCCGACGCGCGGTCGATCAGATCGCCCGCCAGCTCATGCTTCTTTGCGAAATACGCCTTGTCGCTGAGCTCCCCCCAGGGTTCGGAGCGGCAGATTGTTTCGAGATGGAAAATGCACGTCCCTTCCGGCGAAGCGTCCGGAATAAGCGGGTTGGGACACATCCCGGCAAAGCAGTCGTTCGGCGTTAAATCGCCGATGCCCGCGTAGGCCGCGTTGATGTCCCCGTTTTTCGCAAAGTAGTACATATAGTGATTGAGCCCGAGTTCCTCCGCGCTGCGGTCGAGCCCCATATACATGGAAAGGAAGCTCGTACCGACGGTGCGCATGTTCAGACGCTTGAGCGCCTTTGCGGGCAGCTCGGTTTTGGGATAAATCAGCTTGTTGAATACGTTGTGAGGCAGCGCGTTGGAATAGACGTAGTTCGTTTTCACGACCTCGCCGCGCTGCGTGACCACGCCGGTCACCTTTCCGTTTTCCACAAGGATTTTGTCTGCGCGCGTGTTGCAGAGCAGTTCCCCGCCCAGTTCGGTGAACCTTTTTGCCATGAGAGCGGATATCTCGTAGGTTGTTTTCCGCGGCGCGTACACCGGCACGGAGTCCATGCAGCTGAGAACCGTTCCATAGATCGGAAATGCGACCGCATCCATCGGCAGCCCGATGAACGTCCAGTACACGTCAAGATATTCCAGCGCCTTGGCTGGGATTTGGAAGCGGTCCGTCACGTCCTTGGTCGTGAGTCCCGCCGCGGCGACGATGCCCTTGTGCTTTCGGATCAGCTCGACGGGCTTGATCGCCGCGTCGTTGTCGTTGATATAGTTGATTGCCGAAAGCATCTCGTCGCAGAAGTCCAGATACGCGCGCACGGAAGGCTCGCTGCCCGGCACGCGCTGCTCGATGAAGCGGATCAGCTCTTCCTTTTTGAGCGGGACCACCATCTTTTCGTTCGTGTCCGTCCATGCGACAAACCGCCCTTCCGTCATCATGGGGAAGTCGATGTCGATGCCAAGATCGTCCACAAGGAAGCGGTAGATGGGTCCTTTCTCCGCTTTCGAGCCATACTCCGTGATACACTGCACGGAGATTTCAAACTCGAACCGCCCGCGCTTGAAGCTCGTAGTCACCCCTCCGGGGATATTGTGCTGTTCAAGCAGCAGCACGCTCAGTCCGCTGCGCGCAAGATTGCATCCTGCGGCGAGACCGCCCATACCACTGCCGATAACCACTGCGTCATACGATTTTTTCAAATGACCGACACCTCTTTCTATTTGATATCGTTTTGACTGCTATTCAGTTTTCTTTTTCGGCGAATTTTCTTTATGCGTCGTTTTCCCGACGAACGCCAGGCTGCTGGAAACGATGCTGCGTTTGAAGAGTCTTTCTGCGTTACAAACTCGGACGTGGCTTGGCCACCAACCAAAACATACAGGATTTTTATCCCAAAAGCAAGCCTATCCCCACATTCTGGCCCGCTTTTTTTCGGCTGTCATGATCCGTGTTGCACAGCACGCAAAAAACCGCCCCAACCAGGCGGCGGATTCCGTGCTAAAGATTTTTTTTGAAAACTCATCCGGCAAGTTCGCCGATGCAGCGTTTTGCCGATAGGCTTAGGGTTGCCCTGCCGGCGCAGATCAGAATTAGGGTGTGTTTCCGAAGCTGTTTCACTCCAGCGCTTCACACGCTCCGAATACGATCCCCGTTTGTCTGCGGGCTGCATCAAGCAACTGCATGACCCGCAGCGTCTGCTCGTCGTACGCCTCGACCGGTTCGCAGAAACGCACCATGCGATAAAACGCTTCCAGTTCGTATACCATGTTGTTTTTCGCCGGCTGAAACGGCAGCGTTTCGACACGGCCCTCCCGGCCGTAAAAACGGATATAGGTCGGCTGGTTCGGTTTATCGAATGCCAGCGTCCCCTCCTCGCCCTGAATCTGGCTTGGGAAAGCCGCTTCCGAAACCTTGGAATAGCAGATCGTCGTCTGCTGGTCGCCGTAATCGAGCAAAACCGTTCCGGCGGCCTCCGTCCCGTTGGGAAGGAAGGTCGCGCCCGCATGCACGGAAACCGGCATGCCAAACAGCGCAACGGCACAGTGCAGACAGTAAACGCCAAGGTCCAGCAGCGACGCGTTGCCAAGAGACGCATCGAACGCATTGATCTGTTCCCCGGCCTTGAACCGATCGTACCGGGAGGAATACTGAGAGAATTCAAACGTTGCCCTTCGGACACGTCCGACCAGCGGCAAACTGTCCTTTAGCGTCATTAAAAACGGCTCGTAAACCGGCCGGATGGCTTCGATCATCACCAGCTTCTTTTCATGCGCGCATTCGATCATCCTTTCCGCTTGCCTTGCGTTGACGGCAACAGGCTTCTCGCAGAGCACATGCTTCCCCTGTGAAAGAGCGGCCATCGTCTGCCGGTAATGCGCGGCATTCGGACTGGCGACATACACCGCGTCGATCTCGGGACAATTCAGAAACGTCTGAAAATCCGAAAAAGCCAGCGGGATCCCTTCTTTTTCAGCGAATGCTTTCCCACGTGCTTCGTCCCGCGAAAAAACCGCATGCATCACGCATACATCCGTGCGGCGCGCAGCGTCGCACATCCACTCGCAGATAAAACTTGTGCCGATCATCCCGACACGAAGCGGACGGTCCATCGTCATTCTCTCCTTTTCACCGAACGGGCGTTCTCTCCTTTATTCTAGAAAAGGCCGTCCCCTTTGTCAACGCCGCTTCATACCCGTTGGTAAATCCCTCCGCTTCTATAAGCTACGATGCCCGGGGTCCTGCATCAACCGGTGTCCACGCAAAATAGACGCTTTCCGCACAGCCCCGCGTTCGGTTGTCAAAGCCCGCCGCCCGCGGTTCGTGCTTTCACGTGCAAGCGGGTGCCAAAAATAAAAAAAGCCCGCGTTTGACGCAGGTATTTGCCTTCGAGGGCTCAGGCCCCGTCCGCGGATTCGCCCGTTCGGAAAACTTCCGTTCGCCGACGTGGCGAACCACATTTCTTTAGCGACGCTTAAGCAGCCGTAATGGCCGAAGCGTTCCGGCAAGCGGACATGTCCTTGCCGTCTTCCATCATAAACCGGATCATTTTCATGGTGTCTCCTTCGGAACCGGTTTGGATGGACAACGTGGTAATCCCTTTCTGCATATCGATCAGCAGGCTCTGGATGAAGTCGTTGTTGCGAAGTTCTTTCGTTTCCTTATCGGGCGCGATGAGCTGTACGGGCGCTTCGCATCCGTTCACAACTTCAAAGAACTGGCGCAGATTGCAGACATTCAGTTTCATCATCGTTCTCCACCTCCTTTCTTCACCTGTATTATACTATTAAATCTGATTTGTATCAAACAATTTATAGCAATTTCTTGTAACAATTCCTTAAATTCACGGCGAAGAACGCTCGAAAGTGTGACATTTTTGTGAATGTCCGCAGGATACGCACCCACGTTGCAAGCGTTTGCTGAGCAGGACAATACAGAATACGCCGCCGGGACGTCCCGGCGGCATGATAAAAAAGTACCTGAGATTGTTAAGGCCGTTTTCCCTTGCAGCATCTGCTCCGGCTTCGCCGCTTTATCCAGTGCAACACCTTCGGCCGTCTCGGGTGGTTTGTTTGTGTTCTTTACCGTTTGCGCGTAGCCGAAAGGCAAAGGCGGTTATCCCGTCAAAACCGATCAAAGCACGCGCGTGTAGCGAACGCCCGAACTGCGCAGTACGATTTGGAACTTGTTGCGGTCCCCGCGCGCAAGCTCCTCGCAGTATTCAAAGGTTTTGCCAGTCGTATTCCGCGAGATTCGTACAACCCGAAACGCCGGGTCCCCCGCTTTTCCCTTCAAAAGCTGAGCGTCTCTCCTGCCGAGCGTGACCGCCTCGTAAGTCTCCACCGCCTCCATCGGGGCAAACCCCGAACATTTGGTAATTGTAGCGTAGAGCGAATCCGTCAACTGCTCGCGCGTAAGCGTTTCACATACGGAAACCGGGATATACGCCGTTTCAAGCAGCAGCGGTTCCCCGTTCGCGAGCCGGAGCCGCTCGATGCGAAACACCGGCCGCCCTTCCTTCATGTCCAGTGTTTCCGCAATTTTTGCCGGCGCTTTGACGGTTGCAAACGAGACGATCCGGGAACTCGGCTCAAGCCCCATCGCCCGCATCTCCGTCGTGAAATTATATAGACTGTCCAGACTCCGTTTCAGCTTCGGCTTGCAAACGCGCGTACCGACTCGTTTTTTGCGAACGATCACGCCGTCGTCCTCCAGCAGCTGGAACGCCTGCCGGACGGTTGAACGGCTGATGCCAAGCAAACCGCAAAGAGCCGTTTCGGTCGGCAGCGCGTCGCCTTCCCGCAGTTCGCCGTTTGATATCAGCGCGCTGAAATAGGCGGCCAGTTGCTGATACACAGGCGAATGCCCGTTCCATGCGATTTCAAGTTTTTCCCAGTTCATATGCTCTCCCAGATCAGATTCAAAACAGCGGTCCAGCGCCGCGCAGATCAACGTGTGTATGGATTACCATTATTATGGCACGATTTTCATCATCCTGCAACGGATGATCAACCCGGCTCCGAAGCGGAACTTTCCTGTATTCAAGCCACACTATTTCCCGCAAAAAGTTTTTTTGTTTTCTTTTTCTGCAATCCGTACTATAATAATAATTGTATATTACTGTAATGTATAGTTGTTTTTATTCACTTGCGCCTCTCTCCGCGATACCGGAGACCCCACCGCCGGCCGGTTTCCCCTCGAAACGCAATACTGTCCGGACTGTTATTCTTGTATCCTTCATTCTCTCTTCAACGCCGTCTGCCGTCCTTTAACATGTGCTCTGCCATCGCGATCACTAACAGAACCCGACCGTAAGCAAGCAATTGTTTACAGCCTGCAGAATTAGAGGGATGCAAATGAAAGTGCTAATCGTAGACGATTCTAAAACCGATGTGCTGATGATCAGCAGTATGCTCCCAGATTATGAGCGTTTGAGCGCGTATGACGGGATAGAAGCAATGGAAGTCCTTCGGCAGCATCCCGACGTCGATATTCTGGTCCTGGACCTCAATATGCCGCGAATGAACGGCTATGAAGTACTGGAAGCCATCCGTGACAATCCGGAAATCAAGAATATCGCTCCGATTATTCTGACGAACTATGGGGAAATCGACAGCGAAATCCGCGGGTTGGAGTTGGGCGCCGTCGATTATATCCGTAAGCCGCTGAACATCCGTTCGCTGAGAAAACGCATCGAACTTCACGCACACCTGATCGCCGCAAAAAAAATCCTCGAACAGCATAATTATGCCCTCGAGCGGGAGGTTGCCGCGCGCACGAAAGAAAGCACGCTTACACGCGACGCTACGATCCGCGCGATGGTCAGCCTGCTTGAGGTGCGCAATATCGAATCCAGCAATCACACCAAACGCACGCAAATGATGATGAGCGCGCTTTGCGATTATCTGAAAAACATCGAACCCTACAGCGCAATCCTGACAGAAGCATATATTCATGAACTCTGCAGCACCGTCCCCCTGCATGACATCGGTAAAATGGGGATCCCCGACCACATTCTGCTCAAGCCGGGGAAGCTTACCCCGGATGAATTCGAGGTCATGAAGCAGCATACCACCTTCGGTGCAGAAGCGCTAAAAGGTGAAGGCGGGAAAAATCTGAATCTTTCTTTCATCTGCACAGCGGTCGAATTAATCGAGACGCACCATGAAAGATTCGACGGCGACGGTTATCCGAACGGCCTTTCCGGTATGGATATCCCGCTCTCGGGGCGGCTGATGGCGATCGTGGACGTCTATGATGCTCTTGTGAACGAGCGGGTCTATAAACCTGCCATTCCGCATGTGCAGGCACTCGAAATCATCCGCGGCGAACGGGGACGGCAGTTTGATCCGAGCATCGTGGATGCCTTTATGAGCATAGAGCAGCAAATGTGGGAAATGCAGGCTCACCCGTTCGGACAGCAGGCGGCCGGCGCCATAAAGGAGCATATATGAGAAAACGTAAACGCATTCTTCTGATGATACTCGTTTTCCTGCTCCCCTTTTCCTTTTGCCCTGCCGCCCTGTCCGCGGACGGAATTGGAAAATCCGGCGACGCTGTTATTCGCCTTACCGCTGAAGAAAAGGCGTTTATCGAGCAGCATCCCGTCGTTTATCTTGGTATTGACCCTTCCTCCATGCCTTACGAGTTTATCGATACCGACGGTGAATTCAAGGGGATCACGGCAGACTATGTCGAGCTGATCTGCAAACGGACCGGCCTGCATATGGTTCCCGTGCAGGACGTCACATGGGCCGCCGCCTACGAGATGGGGATGAATAAAGAGCTGGACGTGCTCTCCTGCGTTGCAAAAACCGAAGAGCGGCAGCAGTACTTCCTTTTTACCGACGCATACATCACGTTTCAGCGCGTTATCTTCGTAAACAGCGAAACTAACGATATTCATTCATTCAAAGACTTATACGGAAAATCCGCC
>CAYTHS010000022.1:0-29734 GCA_964437665.1 uncultured Oscillospiraceae bacterium | reverse complement strand
TGTTCATCGGATGGTCCGCGCTGCCGCAGTCCACACCGATCCAGCGGATTTTCTTGTCGCGCACCCACTGGATGAAGTCCAGCGACGGGCCGGGATGGCGCAGCATGTAGCGGCGCTCGTCGGCGGTCGGGGAATCCCATCCGTAGATGTGGTAACCGGTGTTGATGATGAGGATATCGCCCTCTTTTACGGTAACACGACGCTCGATATCTTCCGGTGTGTAAATGCCGAAATCCTCCGCCTGGTCGGAAAGGTCCACCACGACGCCCGGCGCGCAGAGCTTGGTCAGTTCGAGGGACGCCATGTCCCGCCCCGCCGTGTCGAAATGCAGCGGCCCGTCGAGGTGGGTGCCGACATGGTTGGAGTGCGTCATCAACTGGCCGTTCGCGCCGTTAGGCGTGAGCCGCTTGAAGAACTTCATCTGAAGCGGTTCATAGGTCGGCCATGCCGGCGTGCAGATGCCGATCGGGATTGTGAGATCGTACATCGTAATATCGGACCATTTGCTCATTGTGCTTCCTCCTCGTTATGATTGTTCTGTCTTTCTATCGTACCTCTTCATGAGCGTACGAATCGGTTGTAAAAACAACGTTTACTCCCCTGCCCACGCCTCGGCGCAGGCCGCCAGCGCGGTTTTGAAGCATTCCTCCGGCGGGTGAACGAGTCCTGCGCCGACTTGACCAACGCCGGGATCTTTATGCGCGATGCCGGTGTTGATGATCGGGCGGATTCCGGTCTCCATCACTTTTCGGAGATCGATACCCGTCGGGCTGCCGCGGAAGTTGAGCGCAGGAATTTTATATGCCTGTCCTTCGCCCACTGTGATTTCATACATCTTAGTCGAGTAATTGATCGCGTCGCTGACCTGACCACCAACAAACTGGACGATCGCCGGAGCCGCCGCCATGCAGAAGCCGCCGACGCCTGCGGTTTCGGTAATGCACGAATCGCCCAAATCGGGTGCCGCGTCCTCTTCTTCAAAGCCCGGGAAATACAGCCCTTTGACCATCTCTGCCGGGCCCGTGAACCACTTGTCCCTGCCAAGCCCCGCGATACGGATGCCGAAATCGGTCCCGTTGCGGCACATGGTGCCGACCACCGTGCTGTAGGGAACGTCGAAAACCGGCTCCAGCGTGCATTTCATGGCCGGCATCGAGATGTTAAGGAACGTATGGTTATTGCCATTGATGAAGTTATATGCCGCGATCTTCTGCTCCTGCGTTTTGCTGCAGGCCATGATGGCGGGCACCAACTCGCGTATCAGCAGCGACGTACCCGCTTCGTTGCGGTTATGCGCCTCGTCGCCCATCTGCAGCAGCTTGGCGACAAGCACTTTCAGGTCGATCTCGCCGCGGATTTCCATGGCCTCCTTGAGAACGGGATACAACTCTTTCTCCATCCAGCGCAGACGGGCGAGCACTTCGTCGTCGCACGCGCCAAAGCGCAGGACCTTGCCGAGCCCCTCGTTGACGGTACAGTACGCACGGTTGCCGAAGGCTTTGTTTTCCAGAATCCACACCGGCATGCTGTAAGTGACCACGCCCGCCATCGGGCCGACCGCGTCGTGCATATGGCACGGCTCGAACGAAATGGCGCCGCTGGCAGCCAGTGCTTCGGCTTCCTTGAGGTCGTTTGCCAGCCCTTCGTAGATCAGCCCGCCCATGACAGCGCCGCGCTGCGGACCGCACATGCGTTCCCACGTAACCGGCGGCCCTGCGTGCAATATGGTTTTCTTCGTCATGCCCGGGATCGTTTCTCCCGCGACGCCAAGGCCGATCAGTGTCGGCTGCGCGGAAAGGATACGTTTCAGCGCTTCCTGATTGGCCGCATCGATTTTTACCGCAAGCGTCGGCTTTTTGAGTTTCCTCAGATTCGCCGCGGCGGCTTTATCCCCGCCGGCGACCGGCTTCCAGTCCACATGCACCGCCGGCACGCCCTGGCCGGCCAGATCGTCGTAAAACGACTCGATGCCGAAGTTCACAACATGCAGTTTTTTCCCAAAGAGTTCGTTCAGTTTACTCATATCCGTTCCCTCCTCACTGCAGGTTGGCAAGCACACGGGCAACAAACCGCGTCGCCTGCGCGTTGCTCGGCAGAACGACCGCGCCCGCCTGTTCGAGCTGCTTCTGTGTTTTGCTCAGGCACTGCGGATCGCCCTCGGTACCGCAGACCGCACATACGCAGCAGAGGTGCCGCCCGGCCTGTTCCGCTTCCGCTTTGGCTTCTTTTATTGCCGCGGCGAGGTCTTCCGCCGGGTTCGGATGTGAACCGTAGCCGATCACGCAGTCCGTCATGATCACCGCGCATTCCGTGTCCTTCCCGTCCGTGATTACGCGCTCGGCGCGCAGGCTCGGGTCGATCATCGGGTGCGGCCGGCCGACGGTGAATTCGTCGTCTCCGAAATCGAGGAAGGTGTGCTCGCGGCTCTTGCCCCCCTTGGCGTCCGCCAGTTTGTCCTCCGCGTGCAGCGGGATGTTGCTGTAAATATGCCCCAGCGTACCGATCATGAGCTTCATGGCTTCGTCACAGAGCGTGCCGCCGGTGTAGAATCCCCGCACATATTTCTGCCCTTTTGCCATTTTGCACGCGATTTCTTTGGCCAGCGCCTCCGTTTGTTCGTCCCCCATCGTGAACGAAACGAAATCCTCCGTTTTTTCGCCCTTGCTGACGGCCACGGCCTTGTGCGCAGCGTCCTCGAGCGAAACCGCCGCGGTCAGGCCGAAGGATTCGACCTCTTTTCGGTCGCCGCCGATAAAACTGACGACAACGGGTTTTCCCGCCTTCGACGCAAGGGTGAGGATCTCGGTTGCAATTTCCTTTGCCGGAGGCTTGCTGATCAGAACGATCACCTTTGTCTCGGGATCATTCTTGAGCGCGTCGAGTCCCAGTTTCATCATCAACCCGCCGATTTCCTTTTTCAGGTCGCGCCCGCCTGTGCCGATCACCTGGCTCACGCCGCCGCCGAGCTGGTCGATGATGCTCGAAATCTCCTGGGTGCCTGTGCCGGAGGCGGCCACGATGCCGATGTCGCCGGCACGTACGACGTTTGCAAACGCCAGCGGCACATGGTTAACGATTGCCGTCCCGCAGTCCGGGCCCATCACGAGCAATTCGTGTTCGTAAGCATACTGCTTGAGCGCGCGTTCCTCGTCGATGGTCACGTTGTCCGAAAACAGCATAACGTTGACGCCGTTGTCCAGGCAGCCCTGGGCCACGTCCGCGGCGTGCCTGCCGGGGACGGAAATCACGGCCATATTCAGCTCGGAATCGATCTTGAGCGCACCCTCGAGCGTCGGCGGCGCGTAAGCCGCGGCCTTGGATTCGGTCTTCTTGTTGAGTAGTTCCTCCACCTTATTCAGCACGGCGGAAAACGCTTCCTCGGAAGCGCACTCCACCGCGACGAAGAAGTCGTTCGCGGTCACCTGCGCGTCGAATTCCGGCGTCGCCACGCCGATGTTATGCGCAATTTCGATATTCAGGTCGGTGCCCATACCGACCAGCGCTTCCGTAACACCGTCCAGCTTTTTGATCTCCTTTGAGATGAGCATGAGGGTCACGGAATCGTAATATGCGTTTTTCCGAATTTCCAGTCGAACCACTATTTTATCCCTCCGTGTGATGTGTCAGGGCGAGGACAAGCCCGGTAAGCATGTCTCCGCCGGATGTTGAACCGACAGACGCAACGGCCTCGGCCGCACGCTCCACGCACGCGTCGTCCGCGTCCGAGAAAATCAGGCGCAGCAGCACGAGATAGCTTTGCGAGGCCAGTCCTTCGCCGCAGTAACGCAGAAACGACGCGCTGATGCGGTTGGTCCTGCAGGCCGCCCGCTCGGCCATCCGACGGAGCATTTCCACTCTCTCCGGCATTCCCCTGGCGTTGAACAGCACGCGCAGCGCACCGAGATATCCCGTGAGCAGATCGTCCGAAGACGGCGTCAGTCCGGGCCCGCAGCCAGCCGCCTCTTCGGCGGCCAGCGCGGCGCCCTCCGCCTCGCCCGACGACACTGCACGCGTCAGCGTGGCGGCGCGGGGACCCATGAAGCGCGAAAAGACGTTTTCGCCTTCGCCTGTGACCATTGGCGCAAGCCCATCTCCACCCGATTTGCGCAGTACTTTTAATAGGGCAGGTACGCGCTCTTTCGCATGGACGGCTTCGTTCGCCGCTTCCACAGAGTCCAGCCGCAGGTCGATTTGTTCGGCAGCCGAGCAGTCGACCGAAATCCCGGCCAACGGGATTTCGATCCCCCCGTTACCAACCGCCGCCGCCATACCCGCACGAACGCCCGCTTCATCGAGCAGGTCCGCGCTCAGCACGGATACGGCGTATGGCGGGAGCGTCCTGTCGTATCGTACCATCGAAACAAGCTCCCCGCGCCCGTCGAGCGCAAGGTTGACCGCGTGGGCGAACACGGAATGCACCGTACCGCCGTAAACGGGCTGTTTCGTCAGCCGCGCAAGCCCGCCGCAAATCGCGAGGGCGCGCACCGGCCGTCTGGCCGCGTTTTCCATCAGGGCTTCAGGAAAATGAAGCCGTATTCTTCACAGTCAACCGTTTCCTTATAAAGGATGCGGCGCGTACGTACCACGCCGACGCTCGAAACCAGGTCCATGCCGGTCTCGATGCCGTCGTCAAAGCCGATTTGTCCTGTGGCGCGCACGCCGTTCTCAAATTCCACAATGCCGAAGTTCAGCCACGGCTGCATAAAGCCTTCCGGCAGGTTGTATGCGCGCGTCCATGTCAGCAGTTTGCATTTGCCCTCAAGCGGTATTTCCTCAAATTCGCGGCCGTCGCAGTCCGGATTCTGGCACACAATGTAACGAGGATGATGCAGCTTACCGCATTTTTTGCACTTGTATGCGTACATTTGTTCCACTTTTTATTCCTCCTTACTTCGTGGTCAGTACGGTCGAAACCACATTGTTGCCAAACCCGCCGAAGTTTACGGCAAGGCCCGTCTGAGCGCCTTCCACTTGGCGGCCTTCCGCTTCGCCGCGGAGCTGTTTGACAAGCTCGACAATCTGCGAAACGCCCGTCGCCCCCAGTGGATGGCCCTTGGCCTTCAGCCCGCCGGAGGTGTTGACCGGCATTTTGCCGCCGATCTTCGTGTCTCCCCGCCGCGCGGCAAGGTGGCCTTCCCCGCGCGGGAAGAAGCCGACTTCCTCCGCCTCCTCGATTTCGAGGATTTGGAACGCGTCGTGCAGTTCTGCAACATCGATATCGTCCGGGCCCATGCCCGCCATCTCATACGCCTTCTGCGCGCTTAAGCGAACGGCCAGCAGGTCGGTCGGCACGGCGCGGTTCGCAACCACGTGCGTATCCGTTGCGGAAGCGATACCCGCCACGCGGACAAATTTCTTCTGTCCGAATCCCAGCTCTTCCTGCTTGTCCCGGGCAACCAGCAGCACCGCGGCGGCGCCGTCGGAAACGGGGCACATATCGAACTGACGCAGGGGGTCCGCCACCAGCGGGTTGGTCGCGTTGATGTACGCGGGGTTCGTGATGCGCTCGAGCACCACGGGCCGCATGATATGCGAAACGGGGTTATGGCAGGCGTTGTCGTGATTCTTCACGGCGACGATCGCAAGGTCCTTGCTTTCCACGCCGTATTTATCCATGCACAGCCGCGTAAACAGCCCCGCAAACGACGGAAGCGTGCAGCCGTATTTATACTCGGCGTCCGGATGCAGCATGGTCGCGACAAAGTCCGTGCCTTCCCAGCCGGTCACCGCGCGCATACCCTCGCCGCCGATCACCAGCACGCAGTCGCTCATGCCGGAGGCTATGGCCATTACGCCGAGTTTCACCGCCGAGGCGCCGGAAGCCGGTCCGTTTTCTACGGTCTCGGCCGCAGCGGGGCGGATGTTGAGCGTGTCCACGACGGCGCTGGCCGCGCCGCTGATGCGGCTGACCATGCCGGACCCCATTGAGCCGACGAACACCTGGTCGATCACGTTTTTACGGCCGGTCTTCGCGCCCGCGTCGTCCATTGCCTGCAATGCGGCTTCGCAAAGCATATCCAGAAACGGGACGGCGGACTTCCCGAACTTGGTGTGTCCGACGCCAACGATTCCTACCTGTCTCATTTCCTCTCCCTTTTCCTTTCCTGAGCGCACCGGCTCAAACGCTGATCTTGTCCGGCATGCGGACGACTTTGTTCGCCTCGATCACGTCTTCAAACGCGGGACGGATACCGACGTTTTTGTTTGCCTTGTGCTTTTCCCAGAGCGCACGGGTCAGAACATAGGTCGGCACGCCACCGAGTTCGTGCGGGCACTGCGGACGGGATTCGAGTTCATATTCGATCATCCAGCGCTTGAAGCCGTTCGGGCTCTCGGCCACGATCCAGACTTCGTCCTGGTTCATAAAGTCGAAGTGATATTCCATTTTGGCGGCAAACAGCTGCGCGCCGACGCGCGCGCCGCGCTTGAGCGTCATCGTGTGATAACTCATTCCGACCTTCTCGTTGACCAGCCGGCCGTTTACGATGCCGGCGATCACGCCGTCCACCGCGCCGATAAAGAAGTATTCGTCCTGCACGCGGTAACGCAGCATGCCGAGCAGTTCGGCGACAATGCGGGCGGACACGATATCGTAATAGTCTTTTTCATGGTCAAGCAGCACTTTGATGCCGTCAATCACCATTTCCGTTTCTTCACGGGTTGCTTCACGCACAAGCATGTCTTCGCCCGTGGTCAGCGGAATCACTTTCGGTTCATAGGGTTTCATCCCGATCGTAGGCGGACGGAGCTTGGCCTCCATTTCATCAACGCGGATATCGTACTTGCTCATGGGTTCTGCCTCCTTACTGAATTGAAAAGATATGTGATATGGGCCGCCCAGATACTGCGGCTACAAATTCATTTTAACTTGATTATGAAGTCTTGTCCAGTATTTCTTGCAAATATTTCTTCTTCTTTGGAAAACGCTCATTTTTATTTGGTTTTACTGACAAAAAATCTTGTATTTATTGTTATTCGATAAATATATGATATCAGAAGCCAACTTTCAGGGTTTTATCCGTATTTTTGAATGCGCATTTTCCCCTGCATCCTTTTGCAGCGTTTGTTTCGTTCCGTTGGCGCGTTTTGTTTAGTCCTTCGTTTTATCAACGCTGTGTTGATTTATTATGCAGGAATTTTATATATGTCCTGCATTTTAAACTGTTCTTTATCCACCCCCCTTAGTTTGAGTTTTGCGCTTAGGCGTAGTATACTGATAAAAGTAAAAGTAAATTTTATGTTTACTCCAAGGAAAGGATACCTACTTATGCCAGAGAGAATTCGCCGTATCGGCATCCTGACCAGCGGCGGCGACGCCCCGGGCATGAACGCCGCCATCCGTTCCGCCGTGCGCACCTGCGTGCTGCACAACGTGATCCCCGTCGGCATCCACCGCGGGTACAACGGACTGATCCATTCGGACGTCGTAGAGCTGGACGCACGCGCCGTCAACGGCATCACCTCGCGCGGCGGGACCATTCTCTACACGGCGCGCAGCGAAGAGTTCAAGACCGAGGCCGGTCTGAACGCCGCCGTCTCCAACTGCAAATACCTCGGTATCGACGGCGTGATCCCCATCGGCGGCGACGGGACGTTCCGCGGCGCGCGCGAGCTCGCGCAGAACGGCGTGAACACCGTCGGCATCCCCGGCACAATCGACAACGACATCGGCTGTTCTCATTATTCCATCGGTTTCGACACCGCTGCCAACACAGCCATCGAAGCCATCGATAAGCTTGCGGACACCATGCAGTCCCATCAACGCACGTCCGTGGTCGAGGTCATGGGGCGCAATGCGGGACATCTGGCCATCTACGTCGGTATTTCGGTGGGCGCGACCTCCATCCTCATCCCGGAGCATCCGTTCGACTTCCAGCGCGACGTGGTCGAACACATCCGCGAAGGGCAGTACCGCGGCAAACACCATCATCTCATCATCGTCGCGGAAGGCGTCGGACACACCAGTGAAATCGCTCAGCGCATTCGTGACGACCTGGGGCTGGACACGCGCGTGACCATCATCGGCCATATTCAGCGCGGCGGCAGCCCGAGCGCGCGCGACCGTGTGATGGCGACCCGCATGGGACACCGCGCGGTGGAAGAACTGCTTGCAGGCGGCAGCAACATCGTCGTATGCTACCGCAACTCCCAGATCACCGTTCTCCCCATCGACGAAGCGCTGGAAATGACCAAGGATCTGGACGAATACATGTACCGCGTGGCACAGGAAATCACGATATAACCATTCGGAGGCGCCGCCATCGAACCCATGCTTAATCGAACAAACATCAAGCCCGGAGAGAATCCGGGCCTTTTCTATGCGGCGATGGTATACTGAATAAGAATTCATTATTCATCGGTGGGGGAACAAACGCATGCATTTCGACGAATACGGAAACGAAACGAACCCGCCGCTCGTGCTGCTGCACGGAGCGGCCGCGCTGGACACGTTCGCCAACCAATATACCCCGCTTGCCGAACACTTTCACCTACTCGTGCCGCATCTGTCCGGGGCGGGACAAGCCGCGGAGGAGCCCTACGAACCACCGGCCGTCTGCGACGCGCTGGCGGAGTGGATTGCCTCGCTCAGCCTCGGCCGGGTGCGCGTCATGAGGCACTCTGTCGGCGCGGAGCTGGCCTTCATGCTGATCTGCGAGCATGAAGCGCTGTTTTCCCGCGCAGTGCTGCTCAGTCCCTGGCTGACGGCCTCCAAGCGCAGCGCACATGCCTACGCCGCAGTCGCGAAAATATCCTATCCCGCGCTGAAGTGCCGCCGGCTCCTGACTGTGCAGGCAAAATACTGGCATTTCAGCGAGGAGCAAACCGCCCGCCTCGTCGAATACAGCGCGAAAATTCCGAAGAACACCTATGTTTCGTTCTTTGAAAAGCGCGTCCTTCTCTCCGGCGAACCCGGCTACGCTTCCGTTTCCATTCCGTTGCTCGCCATGTGTGCCAGAGGCGACGCCGCCGAAACCAAAGCGTCCGTGCGCGCGCTCGGACAAAACAAAAACTGCCTCACGGTGTTTTTCCCGCTCGGCAGTCATGATTTTATTCTGCGCTGTGCAGACAAACTCAACCCGATTCTGCTGGACTATCTGCTCGCGGAGGACTGACCCTTCCCCGCCTTCGGCCAGAGCAGCAGTATTGCAAACGGCAGCACGTTATGTTTCTGTAAAAAGCCTTCCATCGTGTCGATATGCCGCTCTCTGCCCGCAATCGCGTTGAAAAAGCGAAAGCGGGTTCCCGTTTCCCCGTCCGCACTTGCGGACTGTTCGTCCCGTGCGAACGTCACGAAATGGAACCCGTTTTTATGGCAGTAATAGATCACGCCCGCCACCGCCGTGTCCGTCAGGCCGGCGCGCTTTTTCCCGGCGAACCGCAGGTCCGTCGGGTACCCGTGCCGCCGGAGCATGCGTTTCAGACGGAACAGGTCCGTTCCGAAAAGGCCGCGCAGGAGCGTATGCCGGATCAGCTCGTCCGCCGTTCCCTGCTGCGTCACGCTCATGCCGTGCCGCCGCAGGAAGTTATACGCGGCGATCCATCCGCATCCGTTGACGTCGCTAGTGAACGCGCCGTAGCGTATCCCTGTCAGCCGCGCCTGATCGACGATATACCCGTCGGACGCGTACGGTGTTCTCTCTTCTTTTTCCATGTCCGGCGCCCTCCGAATGCGCTTCCCGTATCGATGCTCCCGCCCGGTTCCGCAGGGGGCTCTATCCGTCGCGCCATTCCCGCTTGAACGATCCTAAAAAGCGCTCGGTATGCGAATCCCGCCTCCACGGTTTTACAAGAAGCCAGCGGTACCGGCAGCCGTGGTAACGTCAGCCTGCTTTTTTCTGCTTTTGCTGCGCTTCGCGGATCGCGATGGTCAACTGGTCGGCGCAGGAGGTTTCCTTGTGGCCGCAGGTGTTTCCGGCAAGAAGTGCGACCACCGCGTCCGCCTCCATGCCTTCGATCAGCTTGCCAATCGCCTTGAGGTTGCCGTTGCAGCCGCCGCAAAAGGACACGCAGCTGATTTTTCCGTCGTTCAGTTCAAACTCTATCTGCCGGGAACATACGCCCTTCGGCATAAAACGATACTTCATGGTTACGATTCTGTTTCCTTTGCCTTTTGTTATCTGCGGCGGATTTCTCCGCCCCGCCGAGCATTATAACCTGCTTTCGCTTTGCGCGCAAACTTTTTCATTGATTATGTCGCGTCGTCCCCGCTCTTTTCCGCCGGAACGATGCAGATCAGCGGTTCCTTCCTTCGCGGCACGCCGCGCCCGAAGATCCACTTCGACGCAGGATGTTCGACAAGGTAGGTCGTGAGGATTGCCGCCGCCAGAGACGCTGCGACGATCAGCGCCGTATATTTCCACTGCCAGGCGGCATCGCCCGTCATATTCGGCGGCGTATCGCCCGACCAGTATGGAATACGCCACTGTTTGAAACGCACCGCGATCCACTGATGCCAGATATAGAGATTATAGGAAATCCCTGCAAAAAAGCGCATAAGCGCATTGGAAAACAGGAACCGCACGCCGGAAAACGTCAGCGCCGCGGACACGACGATCAGCGCGAACACCAGCGAAAGGCGAAAACGGTACTCCGCCTGCCAAATATGCACCGGATTGACGCCCGGCGCGGCCTTCATCATCGTCACGAGCAGCCAGATACCGGCGACCAGCCCACAGAACGAAACGGCGGAAAGCTGCGCGCTGCGCTTGACTTTTCCCGCAAAAAGCACGAAGAGGTACGAAAACGCCATGCCGTTGGCGAACACACCGAAAAACGCGGGAAGCTGGTTGAGCGTCGAACGGATGGAATCGGGATTTCGCAGTGCAAAACCGCGCAGGTATAGAAGCGAAATCATCACCATGCCGATATACGTCCATCCCGGTTTTTTCACGAATGCGCGCGCCAGCAGCGGGAAAAGCACATAAAACTGCATCTCGATTGCCGCCGTCCACAGCACGCCGTTGAGCTTGGTTCCGAGCAGAATGGCGGGAAAGAACGTCTGTGTGAACGTCAGCGTCGGGATCAGGTCGGCCAGGCATTCGCGCAGCGAAGCATATTCGCCCGAGGGGACCGTCACGGCGAACAGAATGACCAGCACGCTGAAATAGTAACTCGGTACGATGCGTGCAACACGCTTTTTATAAAACGCTCCCGCGTCCGGCAGGCGCGCATGCGCAAGCGCCGCGCGCGCATACGGTAGGAACAGGCAAAACGCCGAAAGGAACAGCAGCAAATCAACAAAAAGGAATCCCGCCCGTGGCAGAAAGTCGAGGCTGACGCTCGTCGGCAGGCCGAACACCTTCAAAAAAGGTAAGTCGAAATAAGGCGTAATCCAGTTCTGCTGCCAAAAATGGAACCAGAGCACGCCAAGTACGCCAAGCGCGCGCATGCCGTCCAAAACGCCGATATGCCTCGTGTCGATCTCTTTTTTTTGTTCGTTTCTGTCCGCGCCGAAAAGCGGCGCGGCGGGCGCGACCGGTTTTTCCATGGCGTTATGATACCACAAACCCGCCGCAATGTGAACGCAGCGCTCTTTGCTTTTCGTCTCGCGTGCCTCGGGGGAAAAGTGGATAAGGAGACCGCCCGAAACGGGCGGTCTCAGCCTGTCAAAAAAGTCCTTGGGATTGTTAAGGGCCACAGCCCTTAACAATCTTAGAGTATTCTGATAAGCTGTTGCATTCGTCCCGCGAAAATGATATTTCAGTGCAATAATCTGTCAAACAGACGACGCGAGGGCATTTTCGACTCTTTTTTTTCAGTAAGCACCGGCAAATGGAGCTGTCGGTCGATGCCGAAACCGTATGCAGAATCTCGCCGCGGAGATTCCCTTCAAAAGCCTGCGTTTTTCGGTGGTCAAACGCGCCGCTGACGCGGCGCGTTTGTGTGACAGATGCTGTTTCAGTTACCCGTTTCTTCGCCGGGCTGCGTTGTCGTCTCCCCGATGGTGATGCTCGTTCCGTCGGAAAGCGTGGTCGCCGCGCCGGGATCGGCGATCTTGCAACTCACGAGGAGGAGCTTCTCGTCGTTGTCCGGCAGACTGACGCAAAACGAGACAATGCGGTCGTCCGCAGTAATCGGCACGTTGCTGGTAAATGCGGAAAGCTCGTGCAGTTCGTCGATAAACGCAAGAAACGCATTTTCGCTGGAAAACGAAACCGGTACAGCGCTGCGTACGGCATCAACGCGTGAACAGGCGAAAATACTGAGCGTATACTGCGTACCGCCCGGCAGGTACAGCGTCAGTTCCGGGTTGCGTTTATAGTAATTCGGGTTCTCATATTCCCAGAAGGAGCCGAACATCGCCCCGCTCTTGACCGCATGCCCGTAAATCACCGTGTGCCGGTCGGAGAAATCGCCGGTGTTGGCCGCATCGATAAACGGCGTGCCGAGCTTGTTTTTCTTGCCGTCGAAGCGGCGGGTGAGGTAAAATGAATTGTCGCTCGACTGCACGATGGGTAAATCGATAGCAGTTCCTTCCAGCTTGACCCAGGCCTTGATCTGCGGGTTTTCCGCTGTAAGCGCCGGGAAGTCCACCGTATCCTCCGTACGCGCGTCCTCGGCGAGATTGGCATAGTACGCGTTCCCAAGCACCGACCCAAGCAGCGTACGCCCGAGCATCACGAGACCAAAGAGCGCCGCGGCCACAATCAGACCGAAAATCACATATAACGCGGCGGTTATCACGTCCGCCTTTTTTTGTTTTCTTTTCATCATAATCGCAGTATAGCCCAACCGGGCCGGTTTTGCAATCCGGCGCGTGGAGTTTTTATCTTTGAGAGGAATAACGTCCGCCCAGGTTCGTTTTGCAGAAATACAGCTCGAGCGGGCCGTAAGGAGATTCCTGCTCCGTGTAACGGTAAACCGTCACCGGAAAGCGGTTATTCGGCCATGGCACGGAACGTTCGAAGCTGGCGCGGCGCACAAATTCTTCATAATATGCAACGAACGCAAACGGCAGCGGTACGGATTTATGTGAAAGCTGAATCCGCTCCACGTCCGTCCGCTGTGAAAAGGCGTGCAGCAGGTCGGCGTATTCGGCGATCGTCCCGCTCGGATAGAGGAAAAGCCAAACCGACGGCCCGACCGCGTCGCCGACGAACGCGGTGCGCGTGAGCGTGTCGGTCACGACCACGCTGTCCTGCGTATGCCCGGCCAGCCTCGATACGGTGAGGGCGCGCCCGCCGAGGTCGAAACGGTCCGGCAGGGGCAGATAATGCGTCTGCATGAGCTTTTGCGTAAGCCCTACCCCTTCGGTCATATACCGAGCAAGCTGCGGGCGCACTTCGCGCCAGCTCCGGAAAAGCGAATCCCGGTCGCGGTCCAGCGTACCGTCGCGTATCTTACTCAGTTCCACATAGGGGATATAAACCGTGTCGAAAAAGTAGTTCCCGCCGCTGTGGTCGGTATGCACATGTGAATTCATCACGATCAGCGGCAGGTCCGTCGCCCGTTTCACCGCCGGTCGGATGTCCCGAAGCCCGAAACCCGTGTCGATCAGCAGCGCCTTTTGCCTGCCGACGATCAGGTTGCCCCCGACGCCCATCGGATCGACAATCCTGTAAATCCCGCCACCCTGTTCCTTCAGCCGGTAGCAATCCGTTTTTTCCTGCCGTTCATTCACGAACCCTGTTCCTCCAAATATGTTTTCGCCTTTCTCGCGACGACGATCTCTTCGTTGGCTGCGATGGCGAATATACGTACCCCGGCGCCGATTCCCGTCAGTTCACAGTCGCATTTACAAACGGCGTTTTTCTCCTTGTCCAGAACAACGCCCATGCAGCCGAGCCCCTCCAGGCTCTTTTTGCGAACGAGCGCGCTGTTTTCGCCGATGCCGCCGGTAAACGCGATCGCGTCCGCGCCACCCAGCGCGGCGATATACGCACCGATCTGCTTCTTAATATGGTAGCAATAGCTTTCGAGCGCGATTTGTGCGTCCGCATTACCTTCTTCCGCCGCCGCCTCGACGTCCCGCAGGTCGTTGGACACGCCGCTCATGCCGAGCAGCCCGCTTTCGCTGTTCATCATGGTCTTTACCCGTTCGAGCGTGTAGCCGCATTCTTCCATGAGGTAGACGAGGATGTACGGGTCGAGATCGCCGCAGCGGTTGTTGTGCATCACGCCGCACTGCAGCGAAAGCCCGAGGTTCGTGTCCACAGAACGGCCGTTTTTCACCGCGCAGATCGATCCACTGCCGCCGAGATGGCAGGAAATCAGCCGTGTGTCGCCGCCGCCCATGAGTTCCGACACACGGCCGGTCACATACTCGTGGGAAGCACCGTGGAAGCCGTAGCGTCGTATAGCATACCTGCGGCTGACCGCAAGCGGTATGGAATACAGATACGCGTGCGGGGGCATGTCCGCGTGGAAGCCTGTTTCAAACGCACCGATCAGCGGCGTGTCCGGCAGCGCCGCGCGAAACTGCCGTATCGCCGCGAGATACGGCGGATTATGGCTCGGAGCCACGGCGTTGAACGACTCCATAGCCGAAAGCACCTCGTCGCTGAGCGGCTGCACGCCGGTAACGCCCTTTGCGTGCACAACCTTAAACGCCACGCAGCCGATTTCGGCGACCGAGGACAGCGCGCGCTTTTTCAGCGCGTCCAGCATCCGTCCGATACCCGCCGCATAGCCGGAGATATGCAGCGGCTGCGTGTGCGCCGCGTATCCTTTGTCGCGGTGCGTCCATGCGCCGAGCGGAGCGCCAACGCGCTCCATCTTCCCTTCGGCGAGCACAGTTTCCCCTGCGTCGAAGTCGAACAGGCGGTATTTGAGCGACGTGCTCCCAACATTGCAAACCAGCAGTTTCATGCGCCGCAGGCCCTTCCTCTGAAATTTTTTTACGATCAGTTTAGCATGAAACCCCTCCCCTGGCAAACCATTTTCCGCCGGCAAACCGTTTCTTTCGCGCACAGACGGCGGCGCACCGCCGTCTTTCCCCTTTTCGCAGCAGGAAATGTGTATTATAATCAAGAAGGTGCGTATTGTCCGCTCCGGCCGAAAACGACTTTAAACCACCGCTGACCCATTTCTCAAAATCAAACCGGCAAATTCGGTGATTTCCTGTCTTTGCCGGTCCATATGCGGCGGATTAACCGCCCTGTCTCAATCATCTAAAACGGAGGTAACCATTCATGAGCGTTACACAGGACCACTTCGGAACAATGCCGGACGGCGAAGAAGTGCTTCGCTACACCATTACGAACAACTCCGGCGCGCGCGCATCGCTGCTCACCTACGGGGCGACATGGCAGAGCATGCTGGTACCCGACCGCAGCGGCGCGATGCGGGACGTGGTGCTCGGCTACGACACGCTCGAAGGCTACCGGACAAACACGTATTACCTCGGTGCGATCGTCGGCCGCGTGGCTAACCGCATCGGGGGCGCTCGCTTCACCCTCAACGACAGGGAATATTCGCTTTTCGTCAATCACAACAAAGCCTGCCTGCACGGCGGAAGAATCGGGTTCGACAAGAAGAATTGGCGCGCGACGACGGACGATGGCAGCGTCGTTTTCTCGCTCCTCAGTCCCGACGGGGACGAGAACTTTCCCGGTAATCTTTCGGTGATGGTCACCTATACGCTTTCCGAAGACAACGCGCTTGCCATACGTTACTTCGCCTCGACGGATGCGGACACCATCGTGAATCTGACAAACCATGCGTACTTTAACCTTGCCGGGCAGGGCTGCGGCACTGTGCTCGGCCAGACGCTGACGATCGACGCAGAGCGTTTCACGCGCATCAACGAGGAGATCTTACCGACCGGAGAAATCGGTTCCGTCAAGAACGGGCCTCTCGATTTCACCGCGGAAAAACCGATCGGCCTGGACATCGACTCCTCGCTCGAAACCATGGATGCAGCGCGCGGATACGATCACGATTTCATCCTGCGCCATCAAAACGGCGGACTCGAATTTGCGGCCCGCGCGGCCGACCCGGAAGGCGGAATCGTCATGGAGACCTATACCGACCAGCCCGGCCTGCAGTTCTTCACGCCTTTCGATTTTACCGGCATGACCGGCAAGAACGGCAAAATTTACGGTTTCCGCCCGGCGTTTTGCCTCGAAACGCAACATTTCGCCGACGCGATGGCGCACCCCGATTTCCCCAGCATCGTCCTGCATGGCGGTGAAATCTTCGCTTCCGAAACCGTCTACCGTTTCCGTACTCTGCGCTGACGTTCCGTTCCGGGGCGAATCATTCTTCCGTCGGTATCGGCAGGTATGTGCCATCATGTGTTTCAGAAGCTGCCATTTACATGTTTTTAACTCCGTCCTTCGGTCTTCAGGCCTCGCGGGACACAGGACGTGCAGAAAAAGCGTGGTTACCCCGTCAAAAAACCAAGTTTTTTGACGGTCTCAAGAAGCGCCTTACCGGCGCTTCTTTCTTATTAGGGTGTGTTTCTAAAATCACAAAAGCGCATTTCCGCCGCCTCGACATGTATATTTTTGTTGAAAAGCCTCGCTGCAGCACCACTGCGCCTGCGTTTATCGCCTCAATCTGCAAGCCGATCCAGCATAACTGCATCTTTCAGACTTTAAAAACACACCCTAGTTTTATTCGCCGGACGCGCTCGGCGTTGGCGTCGGAGTGAGGGTCGCGGTGGGGGCCGGCGTCGGCGTGATGATCACGTAAGACGGCGTGGGCGTCGGGGTCTGCGCGGCGGTCGGTGACGGCGTCGGTGTGGCGGCGGTGACGGCCACATACTTTGCATACACATAGCCGTTTTTCCCTGTCAAAGTGATCTTCACCTTCAGCCAGTTCCCTGAAACCCCAAGCACGCTCAGCGCTGTGTTTTGGTTCAGCTTGCCGTTGCTCTTGTAGTGTGTAGACGGACCTGTGCGAAAGTTGACCCCATTTGCGTTGACATAACCCGTCGTGCCGCTCACAGGTGCGGGCGTGGGCGTTACGGCCGCACCGAGCGTCACATAAGCTTTGTACACGTATCCGCTCTTGCCGTTCCCGCTCAGCTTCACCTGATACCAGTTGCCGGACGTGCCGGTCACGCTCAGCGCAGTATTTCGATCCAGCTTGCCCTGGCTTGTGTAACGTGTGGACGGGCCCGTACGGAAATTGACCTGCATGGCGTTGATATAGCCTTCCGTTCCGCTCGTGACTGCCGGAGTGGGCGTGGCGGAAGCTGCCCCCAGCGTTACATAGGTTTTATACACGTATCCGCTCTTGCCGTTCCCGCTCAGCTTCACCTGATACCAGTTGCCGGACGTGCCGGTCACGCTCAGCGCAGTATTTCGATCCAGCTTGCCCTGGCTTGTGTAACGTGTGGACGGGCCCGTACGGAAATTGACCTGCATGGCGTTGATATAGCCTTCCCCGTCCGCCACCGCACCCGCCGTACCGGAAACTTTGCACACCAGCTTGACATAGCGCGGCGAGATATAGCCTTCCTGCGCGGTAGCGTGTACTTTGACTTTATACCAGCCGGTCGTCTTGTCTGCGGAAAAGACCGTCACGCCGAGGTCCTTTTCCAGAATTGCGGCGCTGTCGCTTTGCGAAGTAGCTTCTTTGCGCAGGTGCACTTTGCCAGTCGTTATACCAAGCGCATAGGCCGATAGGCTGGTTTCATCGATCGAAATGTATTTCCCATAAACATAGCCCGACTTGCCGGTGGACGGCACGTCAATCCTGAGCCATGAACCGGACACTTCGTAAACGTTGACCACAGTGTTGCGCGTAAGCGTATCTATGATGGGATTGCCTGTCCCCGCTCCGTTTCGCAGATTCAGCTTGCCGGAGTTGACGTACCCTGTCGCCAGCGCACTTTCGGCGCGCGCACTCTGCAGCGGCAGCGCGGCAAAAAAAAGCCCCGCACACAGCAGCACGCTCATCGCTTTGCAAATCATTCGTTTCATATTCCAGCCCCCTTCGGAAGTCTGCATAAACCCGCACTAGTGTACTATCTGTACTAATACGCTTAAATAGTACATCCTATTCTGCGCTTTGTCAAGGGCACATCGTGCCCGTCCGCCTTCTTGCGCCCCATCCGCGAATCGCTTTACGAATGCCGGAACAAAAAAAAGCCCTTACGGGGGTAACTTTAATATATCCATCGGCAGAAGCGCGGCAGAATAATTTTCCGTGCCGAAACCGGCATTTTTGTTTTGCGCCGTCTGTAAACACAGATTGTCAGCACGGCGCTCAAAATAAAATTCTTGTTTGCACGTTTTTCAACCGCGTTTGCCCGCAAGCAGGCCGACTGCACGGGGCTGATTTGTCACGCGGATTACCTCGCCGGAGCCGCCGCCCTCATATTCGCCGTCCAGCGACCAGGCGACCGAATCGGGCGATTGAATGGTCAGTTCGCCCGTCTGAAAAAACTCGATCACGTCCGAATCGTATTTCCCGCTCATAATGGAGTTGATGGCCGCCTGCCAGTCGAACAGCGAACCCGGCTCCCGGATCAGCAGCACCTCGAACACGCCGTCGTCCATATGTACCTTATCAACGGGCATCCTCATCAGACCAGGAAATGAAAAAATATTACACACCGCACCGAAAAGGTAATCCCCTTCGTGGACGTCACCGCCCGCCGTCACCTTCATGTGGATGGGTTTGATCTTCGGCAGTCCCATTACGCCGTCCAGCAAATATGCAGGCGCGCCAAACAAATTCTTCAGGTTCTGGGACGTGGTGTAGGACGCCCATGAAAACGCGCCGAACGCAGCGATAAACGCAAAACAGCGCGCGCCGAACCAGCCGACGTCAATGCGCTTGATCCGGCCTGCCGCGATGTTCTTCGTTGCGGTAAGGATATCGCCCGAAAGCCCGTGACTTGTAGCAAACACATTCGTGCTTCCGGCTGGGATATAACCAAGCGGAACATCTGCGCCGCACCGCACCGTTCCCGCGACTGTTTCGCTCAACGTGCCGTCCCCGCCGACGCAGACGATCGCGTCGAACCCCGCGCCGTAACGTTCGGCAAAGCGCGCCGCATCGCGCGGAGCGCCCGTGACCAGCACGCTCACGAGATATCCGACGTCCATAAAGACGCGCACGATTTCCGTGATCAGCCGCAGCGACTGCTTCCGGCCGGCAACCGGATTGACGATCAGCATCAGTTTTTTCTCAAAAGTGTTTTGCCGTTCCAAGCTCATGTGGCATTCGCCTTCCTCTGCAGATAAACGATGGAAACATATCAGCGATACGCGCCGTGCTTGCTCTATGATTTTTTTATTATACACCCGGTTGCTCAATCTGCGCTCAACACACTGCCAAAAAGGACGGTTTTACAAAGGCTGCGCGCTCCTTTCCGGCCGTACGCGTTTACCCGGCGGTTCCGCCTTCCGCAGACGTATATGCTGCGCCGTTCATAATATAATGCCTTGCCGGAAATATCGCCGCGTTTTGGATGTTAGGAATTCATTCACGCGTCAAATCGCGCACAAACTCTTTCTGTATCCGCTGTTTCATGGTAATATAATATTCTATAGAAAGGAAATCCATCCCACGGGAGGATACCATGAATTTAAAGCAACCCTCTGTTCGCGCAACCGTAATACGCGTGTTTTTTTTCACATTCCTGTTTGGGTTCGCCGCGCATGCTTTCCGTTATTTTAGCTTGGGTTACTCGCACGATTCAATCAGTGTCTTCCAAAACGACGCGTTATGGCAAATCTCTCTCGGAAGATTCCTCCAGCCTGTATATCTGATGCTGCGGGGGCGTCTTTGCGCGCCTTTTCTGATTGGCCTGTTTTCGCTGACCTTCCTGGCGCTGGCCTTGTGCCTGATGGTCAATTTGCTGAAAATAAAATCTCTGACGGTCATCGCTGTGCTCTGCGGAATCTTTGCAACAGCCGCCTCTGTTTCGCTGGCCAACGCAACTTACATCTCCTGGACGGATATTTTCATGCTTGCTTTTCTTGCAAGCGTATTGAGCGTTTTTTTTCAAAGGCGCTATAAATACGGCTTTTTTCCGGGCGCGCTTATGGTTGCCGTTTCGCTTGCGCTTTATCAGAGTTTTTTCGAAGTTGCCGCAGTCCTGTCGCTCATCCTGCTTATCAAAGACTGTCTCGACGGACTCCCCGCGAAAAGCATCCTGGTTCGCGGGGTAAAGGCGCTCGCTTCGCTGCTGATCGGCCTCGCGATTTATTACATCTGTCTGCAGGTGGTCGTTTCGCGCGTCAATATCGATTTGTCGGCCACATATAACGGAATCGCAAACGTCGGCGATTATTCAGGCAAGTCCATACCGCGGCTGCTTGTAATAACATATCTCTTTCCATTTCGCAGTATTGCATCTCCGCTGACATTTCATCCGGTGTTGAGCGCCGTCGTCAATATCGGTATGCTCGTTCTTGCGGCAGCGGCACTGGTAAGGACATGTTTACGTAAGAAGCCGGCAAAACTCAACGTTTTGTTATTAATCCTGTTCGTTCTGCTCATCCCGCTGGGAATGAATGCGGTATATTTCATCTCAAAGGAAATGAAACACGCCCTGATGACTTATTCCTTCTGCTTTTTATATGTCTTTGCATTCGTGCCGCTCGAATACGGCGCCGACGCGACCGCGCTGCAAAGAAACCCGGACAGCCGGTCCGGGACACGCACGCCTCGGAACTTTGTCCGGATCATTATGGTCGCCGCTACGGGAATCCTGATTCTGAACAATATCGTATATGCGAATCAGCTATACTTAAAAAAGGAACTCGAATACCAGGCCACGCTCTCGACAATGACAAGAATCGTGGACCGGATTGAGCAGGCCGACGGGTATATTCTGCAAGAAACGCCTGTCGCGATCATCGGTTCGCTCAACGAATCGGTTTTAGCTGTGGAACGTCCCGGATTTACGTTCCAAGATGCGCTTGGAATGGAACTCACATATTCCGTTACATATCCGGATACTTATAACGCGTATTTCAGCAACATATTGGGCTATCCAATCAATCTGGTGGCGGACAGGGAGCAGATCGCCGGCTATGAAAACCTAGCGCAAGTGCAGTCCATGCCGGCGTTTCCCGCGTCCGGGTGCTGCGCTATGCTCGACGGCGTGCTGATCGTGAAGCTCTCCTGAACCCTTCGTCCGGAAAACCTGCATCGCTTACCGTGCCTGTAAACCTGCCTGCTCAAGTTGTTTCGGCGTCTTTTCGTCCGGCTTACCCAATCATGCTATACGACGTCGCCCCCGCTCCTTTGAGTATATTTGCGCCACTCATTGTGCCGGATGCCCGGCAACATGCCTATACGCCCCAATAGCGCGCTTCAGGAAACGTCATCGGCATCTTTGCCGGAAAAGGTTTCATGTCGCTTAACCTCAAACAAATCGATCGGAATGCAGCTGTTCTTTTCCCGCACCGCCGCATCATACCTCGTGTTGGAAACATTCTTAAAAACAGCCATTTTCAACCAGCACTTCAGCTTACTGACGTGTGTCCCGCAGGCCGCAATATCATAGGATTCTTTCATATCTTCCAGGATCAGTTCGACGGGATAATCCGTGTTTTTCTCCAAGCGGTTCAAAATGTCGGCCGCACCGTGCTTTTCTTGCTGCGGGAATTCGAATACCCCGTCTTTCACAAAAAACACTTTTCTTTTCAGAAGCGGACTCCGATTATTTTTCAACTGCGAATATGCGAAAAATACGGGGGGATTGGGTCTGCCTTCCGAGGTGCAATCGCAAGGAATGAACGTATCCGAAATAAATCCTTCCTTCTCAAAATACGCTGTGCATTTCAGCTCGTGATTCGTAACTGCCGTCCAGTAATTATGCGGCGGCACAAGTGTAGCCCAATATGCTTCAAAACATTCAGACTGCAGGATATTCTTGCGAAACACCATGAAGTAGGATTGTATATGGTCTACGATTACTTCGTTTCCGGTTTTCAAACCGGCTATATACCGATTATGCCCCCAAAAATCACACGTCCGTTCCGCCATTGCATTGAACATTTCTGAAAATGGATAGACGGGTCCATAGCAGGTATAATTGCAGATCAACAGCTCGTCAAACGCAGTCGCGATCGTCTGATAACCATAGGACTCAATGGCCTCCTTGTATGCGCCGGAATCGAACCCTATATTTTCTCGAACAATTACCTTATCGCACAAACGCTTAAGCTTCGCCAGCGCATCCGCTTGTACAAATCCATTGATAACCACGCACAATTCATCGCAGTGCGGCTTCAGATGCTCCAGAAAATAATATACATAAGCGCCTACTCTGCCTTCAGGATTATAATATAAGTATATTCCGAGTCTTCTCTTATCGGTATTGTCCGCGCTTGAAACCTTTTTCACAACTGCAGCGGATGGCGATTCAAATATTGCGTGAAACACGCGCCCCGCATTATTGCCATCCAAATGGCTGAAGAACGCCTTGCGGCGACGCAGCATCTCTTCTGTCGGGCTGGCCAATTTCAAGGCCGCGATCAGTTCGGTTGTATTCCGCGTGACTAGGCCTAAATTGATACGGCAAAACTCTTTTGTCAGCGTGTAATGGCCGGCGATAAAAGCGTCATTCAGGTAATAAACGGGGATTGCGCCTTCTTTGTAAGCAAAATCGTACGCAACCGACGAATAATCTGTAATCAGATATTGAGCGCTGGCAAAATGCTTGTTGAAATCGCTTGCTCCTTCCGCATCGCTGAACGAGATGTAGTGCAGGTCAAAAGGCGCCAACGCGTCCTTGATGATATCATCATAATGCCTCTTGACGATATCGTGATGGAAAACATAAGATATTTTCTTTTCAGGGAAAGCTTCGCGAACCGCCCGCACCAAATGGGCAATCGTTTTGAAGTAGTCCGTTTTTAGAAACAGCTCTCGGTTCAGGGAAGACGCCCCGCGACAAAGCGATATACGCCAAGTGAAAAATAGCAGGATCTCCTGCGGGTCCACGATTGCATCCGCCCATTTATCCATCCGCGGACTTCCCAATGCATAAACGGATTTAAAATGATAGAGGTCTTCATAAGCCTTTTTTTCCAGATCGGACGATACAAACGTACGCGTTGGATTGTCCCAGGAATACTTGCTCACCATCGGAGCGATTTTATCAGCAACAATTCCGTGGCTTACAAAGGTCCAGTCGGACGGCAGCATCGCGTAATGGATGTCCTTTAAGGCGCTTACACGGGGCATGAGTTCCAATCTGAGAGAAAACGATGTAATCCAACGTTTCGCAAACAGCATGGCGATGATATGTCGCCTGCTGTTGTGAACGAGCATCTTTTTTCTCAGCGCGGGGTCCCGTTCACTATTTATGAATTGCTCGGAGGCTACATAGCGAACGGGTTCCTTTTTGCGCAAAGCATACTGGTAGAGCTGAAACGTGTTATCCGCACCGTTTAGGTTTTCTGCCATAATCGTCAAAGGATGAAACGGATTCGCGGCGGCAAAAACAAAAACCAGCTTGTCACGCAGCGAGTACGTTTTTGAAAACAGCGTCGAAAAAAAGAACTTCCGTTTGGTCTGCGCAATGAACACCCCCTGCTCTATCCTGCAGCGGAGGCCATGCTTCTTTAATTCCAGCGCGTTGAAGGATACGCCGGCAGTCCACGAGAACGGCCTGCGGCGGTTTCTTCCCTCAACGAGTTCAACGGTAGCATTTTTCAACGCGGACAGCGGGACATAGAAAAAAGCGCAATGCTGTTTGATATGCTGCCAATAATAATCGGAAATCATCTTCTGCGCTTCGGTGAGCTGTTTGCATGCGTAATAACGTCTGCCGTTTATCTGCAAACAACATTGTTTAAGCGTGAATTTTGGTGAAAGCATAAAGAATTCTACACGTCCGCCTTTTTCTTCCACCTGCATAAGCGATGCAAAATTATTTGAAGGGCGCTTATTCCGAAGGAAAATGTGTTTGGCTTTTGTTTTGGGATAGCGCAGCAGTAAATACAGGATTTCCCGCAGCCCGAAAGTCATCTTAAGCATTTCTTTCTTGTTCACTTGACGGAACAGCATTTCATCCAACGTTCTCATTAGGTTTTCAAAAGACCATGTATACTGCGCACTCTTTCGAAATATTTGCTGTGTAAAACGTCTTTGCATGAAATGAAGGTTGTCGATTGCGACGCTGGCATTGTCCGTTGTGGTTGCCGATGCGGTATAGTATCCCAGCGACTGCAGCATAATCGGGAAAATGTAATTGAAATAATCCGTATTCTGAAGTTTCTCAAAACGACTGTGCTGGGACAGGCAATCCAGCACCCGTGCATACACCTGTTTCGGCATCCAAAAAACAGAATTATCAAAAGCGACGGCTTCATCGTCGAATGGAGCGTCCAGTTCCAGCTTATTATAAACCGCGTTGATTCTGCGGCTGTGCCTCGCTGCAATAGCAACTTTCCGTGAAAAATTCCTTCCGAAATCCGTTTGTGTCGGAACGATCATACCCAAAAATTTGTCTGACCTGAGTTTTCCGATAATATTCCGCACATAGCCGCCGCTGTGCAGCATGCTGCTGAACATATAACGGCAATAATCTTCATGAGCGATGCGAAGCCTTTCCTCGACCTCGCACGGGCAAATGAGAAAACAAACATATTCTGACAGATCGATCATATCTTCGCATCGTTTCAAGGCGTCCAGCAGAATATGGTCCTCGTTGGCTATGCGGAAAAACCGATGTGTATACTGTGTGTCGCTCAGTATGGCCTCGCACGTTTCCTTGATGGAGGCGTCCGTGTATAATACGCAGATATTTGTTCCGGCAGGCAAAGATTTTTGATACTTCGCCAGGTACTCCGCCTGAAAAATATACTTGATATAGGCAACGACCGTTGCAGTGTAAGCGCCTTGACCGGAATAACGCAATTCCGCCTGATCCGGGAACACATCGCTTAAGTGCATGTTGTTGCGAAGAGCCGAAAGCTTCTGGGTTTGCAATATATCTTCCCAAATCATGCTTACGTCAAAATGGGTTTCCGTTCCCAAAAAAAATAACAGTTCTTTTACTTGATCGGCCAGACTGATTTGCAGCAAATCTTCGTATGCGGGGAAGAAAAATGCACGCCGCTTAACCAAGGGGCATCGGTCTTGCATCAGCAATTCATTTGCCAGAATGATTGACGAATTATTGCAGCGCCCCTCATAACGGCTCAAATCAACATAAGCGTCCGATATGAATCCTAAATCTTCCAAATGCTTTGTGAACTGGGTCTCATGCAGTGCAACGGACTCGACCTTGCTTGAGATTTGCGGAGGGTCTTCCCAGTATATTCTGAATGCATCCGATAAAAGCAAGTTTTTTCTGAAGACACGGAAGTATGACATGATGTGTTCGTAAATATAGCCTTTATAATCGGGCAAGAGATAATTCGGCTGCTCCGGGTGTTTAACCATCCCCCAGAAATCACAGCTTCTTTCAGCCATAACGCCGAATGCTTCAGAAAACGGATATACCGGGCCATAGCAAGTCGAATTGCAGAGAACCAATTCATCGATCCGTACATAGTCTTCTTCCGGAATGGAATCGATTCCCGCCTTATATGCCCACACGTCAAAACCACGATTTTCACGAATGATGATACTGGAAGCATACTTTTCTAATTTTTGCTTGGAGTCCGGTTGGAGCTGCCCGTTGACGACGACGATAATCTTCTGACAAACTTCGCATAAACCTTTCAGATACTCCAAAACAAATCTGCGTACGACGCCGTTGTTGTCGTAAAAAAAGTAAATTGCCGTTCGGTTGATTATTCCCCCGGTTTGATCCGGTTTCTTTTTGCTCATTTTCCCTCCGTTGCCGCAATACATCCCATAACAATTATTTTGACATAATCCGCTTGATGATAGCCGCGTCCCCCCAGACGGCAGGGCTGTCATAAGGCCTGTCCGGGAATTTCCCGTAGTCCAAACGAATGTCCAGGCGGTTTTCCTGAATAAAGCGCTCTACCCGATCTGCAAGCGACTCGGGAAATCCGGAGCAAACGTTGATAATTCCCGTTTCATCGGTCTGCAAGCTGGCGGCGGCAATCATTTTTGCAAGCGCGCCGATATCGATGAAGTCATATTGATTTTTCCCGCTGGTAAACGGGAAAACCTTCCTGCCGTCCCGTGCCGCCTGCATAATCTTCGAGAAGATATTCGAGCCGCCGGCGTCGTTGCTCACGATATAGTAAGCTCGCAGCCAATGCAGCGCGCAGTCGCCCTGCGCCGTCGCGAGCATAAGGCTTTGCCGCATAGCGTTCTTCGCTATGCCATACTGCGTCTGCGGATTGCATGGCGTGCCCGCGTCGATAGCGCCTTCCCAGTAGCCTATCTCATGCATCGTCCCCATAACGGACAGAGAGCGCAGCCCGCCGGCAACCATGTTTTGGCAAAAAGCAATATGGTCTGAAAGCTCGCCCATATGCGTGGGCGCGTTATGCACGAATCCATTGCGCCAGGCCATGTGGATACAAACGTCCGGACTGCCAAGCTGCGCGTAAATATCGCGATCACCCGAAAAAATAGGGGGCGGGACAACTGTTGCGCGCGAATCTATGCCAATGGGGTTTATGTCGGAAGCAAGCACTTCCTGCCCCATATCCAGCAAAACGCGTACAACATGCTTACCGATATAACCGTTGGCGCCCGTCACAAGAACCCGGCTCATGCTTCCTCCCCGACTTCAGCCAGCGTTGGCAGGCACTGGTCTTTTCTGCTGAGAATCGGTTTTTTCGGCATGTCCGGCCATTCGATCCCGATCGACGGATCGTCCCAGCGCAAACCTCCTTCGTCCTCAACGTGATAGAATTCGTCGCATTTATAAGTGAATTCCGCCGTATCGCTCAGCACTAAAAAGCCGTGCGCAAATCCTTTCGGTATAAAAAACTGCTTCTTATTCTCGGCAGACAGTATTACGCCTACCCATTTGCCGAAAGTTGCGCTGCCTTTACGCAGGTCCACCGCAACGTCGAATACTTCCCCGTAGAGAACGCGGACCAGCTTTGACTGAGGATATTGCTTTTGGAAATGGAGTCCGCGAAGAACGCCCCTTTTGGATTTGGATTGATTGTCCTGCACGAACCTGCAGCCGATCCCCGCCTCAACAAAATCTTTTTCGTTGTAGGCTTCCATGAAATAGCCCCGCTCGTCTCCGAACACCGTCGGTTCAATGATAAAAACGCCTTCAATGGCCGTCTCTTCAAATTGATACTTTCCCATATTAACTGTATGCGTACATCCTTTCGTAATAATCCAGATAATCACCGTTCGGTTATGATTCCTTCCGCCGGAAACGATTATCGAGATATCACCGTTTGGTCTGCCGTATTCTAGTTATATAATACGTGCCCGTCAACCAATCCGGCTCATTATAGATTGTATTCGTATCGAGGTCACAGCGCAAGCCGCGTTGCTGCCGGCGCGCCTATGCATATCATACGGTCATCCGTTGCACATCCGGCAAATGACAGTGAAATGGTCGCTTATATGCCCGACTATGACGAAATACAATCATTACCCCTCTTGTATGCGGATCATATAAGCATCGAGCGCATCCTGCCATGATCGCATTTCATCGCCGACGGTAGCGTTAAGCATCATATGCTCCAGCGCAGAATAGGCGGGGCGCTTGACCGGGCTTGCGTATTGCTCCGTTGAACAAGGCTTTACCTTTACGCAAGACCCGCTCAACGCAACGATTCTGGAAACAAAATCGTACCAGCTGCATACGCCGTTTCCGGTGCAGTGATAGATGCCGTATTCCTCCGTCAGCGCGATTTTTAAAAGATGAAAAGCGAGATCCGCCGCATTGGTCGGATTCCCGAACTGATCATCGACAACCGTAATCTCGCTGCGCTCCTTCGCAAGTTTCAGCATCGTCTTAACAAAGTTTTTTCCATTGTACCCATAGAGCCATGCCGTCCGCACAACAAACCACCGGCTGCAAAACTGCTGTGCGAATTCTTCTCCGGCAAGTTTTGTTAAGCCATATACACCCAGCGGGTTGGTCATGTCATATTCGCGATAGGGGGTTGTGCGTTCGCCTGAAAACACATAATCCGTCGATACATAAATCAGTTTTGCGCCAACCTGTTCCGCAGCCATGGCAAGATTTCTTGAACCGATCGCGTTAACTCTGAACGCTTCTGTCGCATGCGTTTCGCAATCTCCCACGTTCGTATACCCCGCGCAATTAAAGATAACGGCGGGTGAAAACGACTTTACCCGCACCATCGTACGTGTCAAATCCGTGATGTCGAGCTGGTCGATATCCAAACACAACGTTACGGCGTTTTGATACGCCGCAGGAATATCTCCGAGTTCGGATTTCCCGCTCCGTAGTTGCCTTGCCAATTCCGAACCCAATTGACCGTTACTGCCGATAATCATGATTCTCATATCAGTATTGAATCATTCCTTTCGCAACACGTCTTAGATGTTCTCCATAAGGGGATTTGCCGTATAATTCTGCTGCACGGAGTACGGCGGCGTTATCGATCCAGCCGTTGATATATGCGATTTCCTCAGGAGCGGAAATCTTGATTCCCTGCCGCGCCTCAATCATCTGAACAAATTTGCCCGCTTCAATGAGGCTGTCTATCGTCCCCGTATCCAGCCATGCAAATCCACGCCCCATCAATTCGGCACAAAGCATGTTTTCCTGTAAATATAAGTTGTTCAACGTGGTGATCTCCAGTTCTCCGCGAGCGGAAGGCTTCACTTGCTTTGCGAACTCAACAACGCGGTTATCATAAAAATACAGCCCGGTTATTGCATAATTGGATTTTGGCTTTTCTGGTTTTTCTTCCACCGATATGACCTGATTGGCCCCGTCGATCTCCAAAACACCAAACCGCTCGGGATTTGGGACATAATAGCCGAATATTGTTGCCTTACCTGCATGGGCGTTCTCAATTGCCCGTCTTAACATGTGCCGGAAGCCGTTTCCGTAAAACACGTTATCGCCCAACACCATCGCACAACAATCATTCCCAATAAATTCTTCTCCAAGGAGAAAGGCCTGTGCCAATCCGTCTGGCGACGGTTGTTCCTTGTAGGACAATTTCACTCCAAACGGGCTTCCGTCACCTAAAAGACGTTTAAAATTCGGTAGATCTTCGGGCGTGGATATGATTAATATATCACGTATGCCGGCCAGCATAAGCGTTGACAACGGGTAATAAACCATAGGCTTATCGTATATTGGCAGGAGTTGCTTGCTTGTGACCATCGTCAGCGGATACAGCCGCGTACCGGATCCTCCTGCTAAAATAATACCTTTCATAGTGTTCCTCCCTATATTGACAGTTATATATACAATAGCTGTGCAAGCCTGTGAAAATTCGTGCTCTTGATTGGCTTAAGTTCATTGAAGATACGCCAACGTTTCAATTTGCCATATGTAGGCAATGCAGCCATTTCCGACAAAAACGCTTTTTGCTCATGCGATAAAATGTCGCTGTATGCGGTAAGAAAACTGTCGGCCTGATAGCAGCGCTCAAACAACTCCCGTCGCTTTTTTCTGGCATGGATTACTTTATTTATTTGAAAAAGCAGTGTATTAGTATTTGTGGATCCGATCGAATTCTGCCCGTGCTGCCGATACAGAACGGTTTGCCGCGGTAAAAACAGCCGTCGGCCAAACGCGGATGCAATCAATCCCAGCCACCAGTCGTGCATCATACAATACCCCGGCATTCGGACCAGATCGACGAGCGCCCGGTTCATCATAACGGTACAGCCGGTAACGGTATTTTGAATTGTTTGCGCCTCCAAAGAATATAGGTCCGGAACGATATTTTCCCTCGTGACGAAAGACTTGGCGATCGTGTGTAAACGAGCGTCC
>CAYTHS010000021.1:0-33341 GCA_964437665.1 uncultured Oscillospiraceae bacterium | reverse complement strand
CTCGATCTCGATCGTCGCTCCCCCCGCGGGGAGCGTGGATTGAAATATCAAGTATGCGCAGGGAGCGCGTGATGATCTGCGTCGCTCCCCCCGCGGGGAGCGTGGATTGAAATTGAAAATGATCAGTTGGTTCGACAGAGACTTCAGCGTCGCTCCCCCCGCGGGGAGCGTGGATTGAAATGTTTGACTCGACGAAGACGACTCCGAAGATGCGTCCGTCGCTCCCCCCGCGGGGAGCGTGGATTGAAATGTCTGCAATCGAAAGTACCAAAGCGAAACTGCGTCGCTCCCCCCGCGGGGAGCGTGGATTGAAATTTACGGAAATAGCAGTTTCTCCGTCCGGCAGGTAGTCGCTCCCCCCGCGGGGAGCGTGGATTGAAATAAGATTCCCTGCGCCGACGCTAAACGAAGTACCATAGTCGCTCCCCCCGCGGGGAGCGTGGATTGAAATCCAGCCGAAACCCTCCGTTGGCCGCACCCCTTGCGCGTCGCTCCCCCCGCGGGGAGCGTGCGGTAAATTAGCGGCTCGCAGGCGGATGGCCCCGTATCCTTCGTTACGACTTCTTCGCTCTTGTTCGACACGAATCCGTTTTCTATGCAAAGAACCCAATTCATGTTTCCTGAATTGGGTTCTTTGACGGTCTGCACACCCATCGATGGGTGCGAAGTAAGGGGGACACATCCAACGGACGCCGGCTGCCGTTAGGGTGCGTTTCTAAAATCACAAAAGCGCATTTTTGCCGTCTTAAGTTGCATATTCTTGTTTAAAAGCCCCGCCGCAGCACCACTGCGCCTGCGTTTATCGTCTCAATCTGCAAGTCGATCCAGCAAAACTGCATCTTCTAGACTTTAGAAACACATCCTAGAGCAGTCCGATCAGCCGCCAGTACGGCAAGTAGATCAGCGCCGCGGAAAGGAAGATCAGCGGCGTGACGGGAATGCCCAGACGCGCAACGTACTTGCTGGGGAAATACCCGCTGCTGGTGCCGACCATTACGCTGACCGAATGGAACGGCAGGATCGCATGGAAGGCAACGCTGATGATCGAAGTATACACCACGATTTCCGGGCTGACCAGCGCGCCGCAAAGCACGATGAGTCCCGGCACGATTACGGAAAGCGTCGTCGTGTTGCTGCCGAGCACCATATGCAGCAGCATCCCGACCAGCACCATCAGCATGAGGCTCCAAACCGAGAAATGGTCCGGGAAAATCCCGGAAAACTGCCCGAATACAATGTCCGCCGCACCGCAGGCTTTGAGCACGCCGCCAATTGCAAACGCCGCCGCCAAAAAGATCAACGTCACAACGTCGATCGCGCCGAAGTCCTTCTTTGTCAGCGTTCCCATGATAAACAGCACAACCGTCGCCGCAATCGTAATCAGCGTGTTGACGGAGATATACCCGAACAGCCGGATATTGTTTCCCCAGAGACTGCTCGTCATCCAGAGAACGACGGTCGCGGCGATTACGATCACCGGCGGGAGTTCGCTGCGCGAGAACCCGCGCTGCGCGGCATCAGTGCCGGATGCGGACGTGAAATGCACGCCGCGCAGTTCCTTTCGGAACACGAACCAGAACAGCGCGAGTACAACAGCGGTATATGCGACCGTCGGGATCGCCATCGCTTTCGTCCAGTCCCAGTTGCTGATTGCTACGCCGGAAGAGCTCACGGCGACATAGTTCATGATCATGTCCGCGTCTTTGCAGGCGATGTTTACAATCGCATAAAACACGAACACCGCATACATGAGCACCTGCCGGGTTTCCTTTTTTATCGTGGTTTGCGCAAGGAAGCTGTCGAATACCACCGCGACCAATACCAGCCTCGCCATCGGCTGGGGAATTACATACATCGTCAGGCAAAACGAGAAGATGATTGCCAGCAGGCTCTTAAACGACGTGTTCGCAAAACGAATCAGCATCGGCAGCAGCACACGGCTGACAAGCCCGCAGTTGCTGATCGCCTGACTGAACAGGTACGTAATGACCAGCATTAAAAACGTCTCGCCGAGCGGGAAGGTAAAGATCGTCTTTGCCGGCGCGCCCGAAAACACGCAGAACCACAGCAGCAAAAACAACGAAGCCGGGATTTTTTTTACAATGTTCGTCGTCCACCAGATAATCACCAAGAGCACGCCCGCAACGGTCGCGCTCTGGCGAAAATCCATGCCGAGAGGACGCAGCAGCATGATGAGCGCCGGAACAACCAGGCTGGCGGCCATCTTTGCAAACCAGACGGGATTAACCTCGCTGCCGCAGTTCTTTTTCAGCCACGCCGTCATTGACCGACCTCGAACCCGGCGCCGATTTTGTTCATCGTTTCATAGAACGCGGGGAACGACACGGAGGCGCACTCCGCCTCGCTGATGCGTATCTGCCCGTCGCACATCAGCCCGCACACCGCCATCGCCATCGCGATCCGGTGGTCACCGTGGCTCGAGACGAACGCGCCGTGCAGCGGTTTCCCGCCGTGCACGGTCATGGTGTCGCTCGTGGCTTCCGTGCTGCCGCCGCAGGCGTCCAGCATCTCCTGCATGACTGCTACGCGGTCGCTTTCCTTAACGCGAACGTGCGCAAGATTTGTAAAGAGCGTATCGCCCTGCGCATACGCCGCCGCAATGCAGAGCGCCGGCAGGCTGTCCGGAATATCGTTCATGTCCACAGTCGTTCCGTGCAGCGGTTTCCCGCCGCGGATGGTCATCGTACCGTTATTCCTGTCCTTTTTGATATCCGCACCCATGGAAATCAGGATGTCGGCGACGGCTTTGTCGCCCTGGCAATCGTCGAAATCCAGACCGGCAATCGTCAGTTCGCCGGACGAAATAACGGCGGCGATCATCGGGAACGCGACGCCGGACCAGTCGGACGGGATCGTGCTTTCAACCGCGGTGTACTTCTGTCCGCCCTTGACCAGAAAATGCTTGTAGTCCGGCGAATATTCAATCTCTGCGCCATAGCGCCGCATCCAGTCGATCGTCATCTGCAGATACGGCAGTTCGCGCGGGTTTTCAACAATGATTTCCGTCTGCGTACCTTCGTCCAGCAGCGGCGCGGGCAGCAGAATCCCGGAAATATGCTGGCTGCTGAATCCATTCAGGTGGCACACGCCGCCCTTCATCGGGCCGCCAAGCAAAACAGGCGGGCAGTCGCTTCCCGGTCGGGTATAGATGCAGGTCGCGCCGAGTTCTTCCATGGCCTTCGTTTGTCCCTTGACCGGACGGCGGCAGATCTGCTCGTCCCCGGTGATGACAACGTATCCTTCGGTCAGCCCGCCAAGGCCGAGCGCAAAGCAGGTCGTCGTGCCGCTGTTCATCGTGTCGATCACGGCGGCGGGCGCGGCCGGACGATGTCCCAGGCCGCGAACGGTCCAGGTCTGCGTTTCCTTGTCGATTGTGACGTCGGCGCCTAGAACGCGCGCCGCATTGGCAGCCGCAAGGCCGTCCTTGCTCGGAAGCGGGTTATGGATCACGGAGTCGCCCTCCGCGAGCGTGCTCAGCATGACCGCGCGGATCGTATGGCTCTTTGAGCCCGGAACGGTGACGGTTCCGGACACGGAACCGCGTTTTGAGTATGCGTACATAGTAGAATTTCTCCTGTCAGCCGGCGCGCTTTGCCGCCCTCGCAGCCTTTCGGGCCGCACGGCAGCGTTTTACCGCCGGAATATTTGTAATGATTGTCAGTACCGTGAGCACCAGAAGGATCATCGTAATCGGACGACCGAACAGCGCTACGACGGGATTGGCCGCAGTCGAGGCCAGAGAGATTGCCCGGCGGAAATTCGAGTCCATCATTCCGCCGAGTACAAGACCGAGCGTCACAGGCGCGACGCTGTAGCCGCGTCTGCGCAGCAAAAACCCGAGCACGCCGAAGAACAGCATCATGCAAACGTCGAATATCCGGTTATTGCAGGCATAAGCACCGATGACGCAAAGCACGGCGACGACCGGGAGCAGCAGCTTTTTCGGCACGCTGATGATCTTGCTGATGCGCGGCGCGACCAGAAGGCCAAGCGCGAGCAGGAATACGCAACTGATCAGCCCGCCGGCAAGGATTGCCTGGAAACTGTCCGCGTTGGTTATCAGGAATGTCGGCCCGGGCTGCAAACCGTGAATGTAAAACACGGAAAGGATGATCGCCGTTACGGCGTCGCCCGGGATAGCGAGCGTGAGCATCGGGATCAGCGCGCCGCCGATACAGGCGTTGTTCGCGCTTTCGGAAGCAACGATGCCCTCCACGGCGCCCTCTCCAAAGGGGCGGCTCGGTTTTTTGACAATGCGTTTGGCTTCGCTGTACGACAGGAACGCCGCAACCGGGCCGCCCGCGCCGGGCAGCGCACCGACCAGCGTCCCGATGACGCAGTAATAGATGGAATGCCAGAACTCTTTCAAAATCGTTCTGATTTTGATGACTTCCTTATTGATTTTGGAAACCTCGCCGTCCGCAGCGCCCGTGCTGATCACCGTCAGTACCTCGGCAAATCCGAACAGGCCGACCAGTGCGGGAACGACCGCGATGCCCGCCTTCAGGTTTTGTATGCCGAATGTAAGGCGCGGCGTGCCGACGACGGAATCCAGCCCGATCAGCGCAAGAAAAATACCGATCAGCGCGCTGATGAGCCCCTTTGAAAAGCTCTTTGTGGTCAGGCTGCCGACCGTCGTGAGGCCGAACAGCGCAAGTAAAAAGTAGTCCATCGGCTGAAACTTGAGCGCGATCTTCGTGATCGGCTGTGCAAGCAGCCCCATCACAATAAGGCCGAACACACTGCCGACAAAGGAATAGATCGTGGCGTATTTCAGCGCTTTAAACGATTCTCCGCGTTTTGAAAGCGGATAGCCGTCGAGCGTGGTCACGACGCTGGACGGCGCGCCGGGAATATTGATCAGGATTGCGGACAGCGCACCCGAAAATACGCCGACGACATACACGCCCATAACGGTTGCAAGCGCGTCGTTCGTGCTCCATGTATACGTGATGGAGACAAGCAGCGCGGTAGCCATCGAAACGGACAGCCCAGGAATGGAGCCGACAAACAACCCCGAAACGGCTCCGGCGAAGCAGAGCAGTATAAAACGAGGATCGGCAAAATAGGAGAGAACTCCCTGCAGAGTGCTCATGAAACAACCTCCTTACGGCAGCCGGACGTTCAGAAGTACGGCGAATAATACATACAGCAGAAGCGGCATACCAACGGAAATTGCGGCAACCATCCAGATCCTCCGCTCTCCCAGAAGCCAAATCATTGCGGCCAGGTACAGCACCGACGCGGGAATAAAGGTGATAAAATTGATGAGTATGACATAAGCAATTCCCAGGCCGATGACGCAAAGCAGCTTCTTTATGTCCATCCTGGCTACGGATACGTCCGTCTTCCCTTCCTTTTCACGCGCGGTAACAACCTCAAAGCGTCCTTCCATGAAGAGCGAAAAGGCGATTGCAACGGCGAACGTAGCCAGCAGGAGCGGGAATAGATACGGCGACATAATCCAGTCGGTCCGAACGACCGCGCTTTGGTAACTGTACAGACTGTAAACTCCAAGCGCTATGCCAAGCGCGAGAGCCACAATGCTATCTTGCACACTTTTGTTTTTCAGATATTCATGCAAGGCGGATTCCTCCTCCGTAAATCTCGCCGGGGGTGTCACCACCCCCGGCGAACCGGTTCCGCCCGGCGGCTTTCGCCGGGACTTTTTTTAAATTTTAGTTGGGTTTTGCAATACCGAACTGTTCGGGGCTGAACGACGCGGCGCCCGCGTCATAGAGCAGCCAGGACACGGTGGATTCCCAGGAAGAGTAGAACGCGTTCATCTCGTCGACCGTCGTATACGTTTCATACAGCTTGTCAACGCTGTTGTTTTCCATAAAGGCGTTGAAATCCGGATTCTGCACGGCGATTGCGCAGGCGGCGCGGAGCATTTCCTGCACGTCCGCGGGAACGTCCGCCGCAACGAGCATGCTCAACGGCGTGTACGGAATGGACATATAGTCTTCGCTGTTCTCGATTATTTCCGAAAGCGCGGGTACGTCGGGATACTGTGCCATCCGCTCGGTGGAGCAAACCGCCAGCAGTTTCAGGTCGCCGCTTTCAATATAGGAAGCAACGGTGGAATAGTTGGAGTTGGTGAACACGACCTGCTTGCCCAGTGTCGCAACGATGCAGTCCGAACCGGACGTATACGCAGTCAGCGCGGGTTCATAACCAAAGTGGTTCATGATGAGCGCCTGTACGTGGCCGGAGCCGCCAGGGCCCGTGTACGCCATCTGGATGGTGTTCGGCGCGGCCGAAATCGCATCCAGCAGGGACTGAATGTCGTTGTATTCGGAATCGCCCGCCACAACAATGACCTTGGGGTCGTTTGCCGTAAGCATGATCGGGCTGAAGTCCGCATAGCTCAGATCGCTGATGCCCATAACGCGCTGCGTGCCGAGGCTCTCCGCGGTGAACAGCACGACGGAGCCGTCCTTTTCGGCATCCAGCACGGCCTGGCAGCCGATCGAACCGGAAGCGCCGCTCTGGTTTTCAACGACGACGGAAACGCCAAGGACGTTGCCGAGTGCCGCGGCCAGCTGACGGCCGACCGTGTCGGTCGTTCCGCCCGCGCCGTAAGGCACGATCATCGTAATGGTCTTGACCGGGTAATCAAAAGTGGTTTCCTCGGCCGCCTCGGCGGTGGAATCCGTGCCGGGCGCCGTTGTTTCGGCAGCCGCATTGTCGTTTGTCACGGTCGCCTCCGTGTCGGCCGTGCTGCTGCATGCAACAACAGCAAGAGCCATGCTCAGAGCGAGTACAAGGGCCAATAGTCTTTTCAACATGATGAAATTTTCCTTTCGCTGATCTTGCTTTGTTTCTCGATGTTTCTCGTTTCGCGATAATCGCTAAACTGTTTCTCTGAAAAGCACCTATAATATAATAAAATACAAATAAAATGTCAAGAGGAATTCACATGTTTCTCGCATTTTGTTGCTTATGTAAGAAATTCTAATTATTTAATAAGTTTTTTTATCTTTTTTATTGATTAAATGAAACAGTTTCTTCATAATAATGTGTGTGGCAACAATATTGCAGCGTATAGAATGCTGGCAGGAGGAAATCGGATGACTGCAACAAACATTCGGGCGGTAGCGGCAAAGGCAAACGTGTCTGCGGCAACCGCTTCACGCGCGCTCAACGGGAACCCATCGGTTGCGCCGGAACTTGCGGAGCGCGTGTTTCGTGCCGCGGCGGAATTGGGCTATCAAACGCCCGCAGCGCGCGACAACGGTGAAATCGTATTCATCGTTCCCAAGCTGGGCATGTCCTATTATGCCGAAGTGGCAAACGGTACGATAGACACCGCGCGTAAACTGGGCAGGAAAGTCGTGGTCATGACCACCGGCGCCGATGCGGAGCAGGAGAAGGCCTGCCTGCAGGCGGCCTGCACCAACTCTACCGCAGGGGTGATTTTTACCCCTGTCACCGGGCGGGACCCATATGAAATCGCTCCCGCGCTCAGGCGCGTCCCGCTCGTCATCATCGGCCCGCGCAAAGTCGTCGACGGCGTACCGCATGTGTATCAGAACAATACCGCCGCAGGGTATCTTGCAACGAAATACCTACTGCACCTGGGGCACAGGCGAATTGCCTTTATCGCAAATTTCTGGCTGAACCACATTCACGATTTCGATTCTTTTATGCGCGAATATCATTCCCCGGCCGGCAGCCATTTTTCGGTATACGACCGCTACACCGGCTATTGCCGCGCGCTGGAAGAAGAAAACGTCAAGCCGGATCCGTCGCTGATCGTGTTCGGCGGCTTTTCGTACGAGTCCAGCTATGCGGCAGCACGCCGTCTGATGGCCGCCTCGGTGAATTTTGACGCGCTGCTGGCTCCGAACGACCGCTGCGGCGCGGGCGTTGTAAAGCTGCTTGGCGAACAAGGGTTCAGCGTGCCGGAAAAAGCGTCGCTGATCTGTCTCAACGGCGAACAGCTTTCCGACATGATCACCCCGACGCTGACGATCGTCAAAATGCACAATTACGAAATGGGCGTGAAGGCGGCTGAGCAGTTGGAGCTATTAATGCGCGGAGAAAACGCGCCCGGCGAGATGATCCACGTGAAACTGATCATCAAGGGATCGACTAAAGCGCGCGTCAATAAATAGAGAAGGCAGTCCGGCGGCTTTCGTCTGTGCCGTGAGCGACGCCACGGGAACAATATGCATCCGCCGTGCGGGCATGCAAGGCCGTTCCCCCTGAGGGGAACACGTACCGAAAGAGTGTCTTTCGCAGCCTGCTTGTATGCTTCGTCGTATACCGCCCCTCCACAGGAATGGAGTTTGGGACAGGACGTATTGTGCTCGCTATTATGACCTTTCAATCAGCGTCTGAAAAAAGGAGCAGCTTTGTATTTGCGGGTGCAGGACGGAGCGTTGGATACGAAACGCTGCGCTCCGCCGCTTTTTGCGGTGCAAATCGAGTTTCGGCTTGACGCAGTTGTATTCCTGCGATACTTTGTTACTTAGGCCAGTGCAATACGATAAAATTGGCATACAGAACAAAGGAGAGCCGCCGTGAAGCTATCACAGCAGATTGCGGAAACCATCGTGCATGAAGTTAACGCCGTCATTCCGCAGATGATCAACATTATGGACGAAACCGGCTTCATTATCGCCAGTTCCGACCTTTCCCGCGTCGGCACGCTGCACGACGGCGCCGCGCAGATTCTCCGCGACGGACTGGACGAGCTGATCATTCACAGCCCGGACGAATTCTTCGGGTCCAAACCCGGCGTGAATTATCCGATTATTATGCAGGGCGCGTATGTCGGCGTGCTCGGCATCACCGGCGACTATGCCGACGTTGCGGACAACGCGCTTATCATCAAGCGGATGACGGAGTTGCTGCTCCTCAACGCCTACAATGCCGAACAGCATTTGCTTGGCGAAAACATCCGCAACCGCTATATCGACGAATGGCTGACCGGGGACGTAAAAAACATTACGGCGGACTTCGTCGAACGCGGCCGTATGCTGAATATCGATATCACCATATTGCGCAGGTTTTTGGACGTTGCGCTCTACCCGGCGTCCGGCGCGACCAAGCTGGAGGCGATGATCGAAACCGATCATGCGACGGAGGAAATCGCGGCGTATATTTCCCGCCTTAATCCATATAATTTTTACTTCAAGGACGGCGGGTCTCTGGTTTGCGCTGTGGTCGAGCAGGAGGACGCTGCGCTCGCGCGGCTGGCAGGGCAGATCTGTTCGCTGGTGGAGTCGCGCTATCCGTTGCGGACGGCCGTCGGAATCGATGCGCCGGCGGACAACTACATGCAGGCGAGGCGGAGCTATCAAAAGGCAAAACGCGCCTGCAATGCATGCATGCGCACGCACACATGGGACGTGCGGTTCTATAACGATCTGAACATGGAGCTGATCGCAGGCGAGTTGGAAGACGTGACCAAGCTCGAATACATCCGCAGAATTTTCCGGGACATGTCCCGCGAGGAGGTTGTGGAAGCCGTGATGCTTCTGGAAAATTATTACGACGCGGAAGGCTCGCTGGGAAAATGTGCCGAACGGCTGTTTTTACATAAGAACACCGTGCAGTACAGGCTTAAGCGGATTGCCGAACGGACGGGGTACGATCCGCGCTCGATCCGGCGCGCGCCGCTGTACTATCTGGCCATCTATTTTTACCGTGAGATGCAGGAACGGATTTAACCGCGCTGTACATTTTTTAAAATGCGAGTATAGGAATTGAAAAGAAAAAATGGCGAAAAACAACGATTTATGTTATATGAACCAAATATTATTAATAAAACATGGCATGCGTAATATAGATTAAGCGGGAGGCTTGTCGTTATACTTTTGTTATGGCCGGCGGAAACCGTTGGGGAAGGGCGCCTTGGCGCGGATCAGTCCGGTTAAAAATTTAATAGGGGGGCATATCTTTTATGACAGGCATTCCGCTTATCATCGCATTTGTCGTTGCTATCGTATTAATGATCCTTGCTATTTCAAAAATGAAAATCCACCCGTTCTTATCGATCCTGGGGATTTCGCTTCTGTTTGCGCTGGTCGCCGGCATTCCGCTGGCGGACATTCCGTCCACAATCGGCGCGGGCTTTTCGGGAACGTTCAAGAGCATCGGTATCGTCATCATCTTCGGCGCGCTGGTCGGCACCCTGCTGGAAAAAACCGGCGCGGCGCTCAAGATGGCGGACTGTGTGGTAAAGGCCGTCGGAAAGAAACATCCCGAACTTGCCATCATGCTCATGGGTTGGATCGTTTCCATCCCGGTATTCTGTGACAGCGGGTTCGTCGTGCTCAACCCGATCCGCAAAGCCATGGTCAAGCGCACGGGCATGTCGAGCGTGACCATGACCGTCGCCCTGTCTCTCGGTCTCTATATTGCGCACTGCTTCATCCCGCCGACGCCCGGCCCGATCGCAGCGGCGAGTTCCCTCGGCATCGGCGACTATCTGCTGACCGTCATGGGCCTCGGCGCGCTGATCTCCGTTCCGGCGCTGATCGCGGCGTACTTCTTCTCCAGGGCGATCGGTAAAAAAGTCAAAGCGGCGGACGATATCGAAAACGACGAAACCGTCCAGACCTATGAAGAACTCGTCGCTTCCTACGGCAAACTGCCGAGCGGCTGGCTCGCATTTTCGCCGATCGTCGTACCCATTCTGCTTATGGCGCTCGCTTCCGCGTTCTCCATGGCCGGACTGAGCGTCGGCATCGTTACGTTCCTCGGCACGCCGATTATCGCCCTTGCGGTCGGCGTCCTCTTCGGGATCATCGGGCTTGCCAAGGCGGGCAAGATGAAAAACTTCTATGAGATTACCAACGAGACGCTCAAAGTCGTCGGCCCGATCCTTTTCATCACGGCGGCCGGCGGTGTGCTGGGTAAGGTGATCGCCACATCCAGCATGGTGGCCTACATTACCGACAATTCCAACGTGCTTTCCGTGGTCGGTATCTTCTTCCCGTTCCTGCTTGCGGCGATCCTCAAGTCTGCGCAGGGCTCCTCCACGGTGGCGATTACGACGACCGCCGGTATCCTTGCGCCGATGCTTCCTGCGCTTGGCTTGGGAACGCCCGCGCTCGCTGCGCTGACGGTCATTGCCATCGGCGCCGGCGCCATGACGGTTTCTCACGCCAACGACTCCTATTTCTGGGTCGTTACGAACTTCGGCGAACTTACGCCTGAGAACGGCTACAAGACGCAGACGCTCGGCACCCTGATAATTGGTCTTGCGTCTATGGTCGGCGTACTGATCATGTACTTCATCCTCAAATAACCAACCAAACGATAATCTGCGGAGCGCGCGGCGTGGACGCCGGCGCTCCGCAGCGCAAAGACAAAAGGAGACAAAACAAAATGACGCTCAGAGAGGACGCCGGACAAATCCTGCAGGAAGCGCTTGCTGCAGCCCTTCCCGACACAGCCGTAAAAAAAGCGTTGGAAGGCGTGCGTTTCGACGGCGGAAAACTCGTGCTCGTCGCGGTTGGCAAAGCCGCCTGGCAAATGGCTTCTGCGGCGTACAGCACGGACGGCTTGCAGATTGGCGGTGGCGTGGTCATCACGAAATACGGCTATGCCAAAGGGCCGATCGGCGAACTCTCGATTCGCGAGGCGGGGCATCCGGTTCCGGACGAAAATACGTTTTCAGCGACGGAGGAAGTCATCCGCATGGTGTCCGGCCTTGCGCCGGAGGACACGGTCCTTTTCCTGCTCTCCGGCGGCGGCAGCGCGCTGTTTGAAAAGCCGCTGATTCCCAAAGAAGAATTGTACGCCCTCACCGACCGCCTGCTGGCGTGCGGTGCGGACATTACTGAAATGAACACGGTGCGAAAGCGTCTTTCTGCGGTCAAAGGCGGGCGGTTCGCGCAGATCTGCGCACCCGCGCGGGTTTTTTCCATCGTGCTTTCGGATATCATCGGCGACCCGCTCGATATGATCGCCTCCGGGCCGGCGTACCCGGACGCATCTTCCAGCGGGCGGGCGCTTTCGATCATCAAAAAATACGAGCTTTCCGTTTCGGATGAAACCATCGGCTGCCTGCGCAGGGAAACTCCAAAACGGCTCGATAACGTGACTACCGTCATCACAGGCAGCGTGCGGCAGCTCTGTGTTTCGGCGGAAACGGCCTGCAGACGGCTCGGTTACGAGCCGGTCGTGCTGACCGCCAGTCTCTCCTGCACGGCGCGGGACGCCGGAAGTTTTTTGGGCTCGATAGCGCAGTTCCACGTAGACGACGCGCGATCCATCGCGTTCATCGCCGGCGGGGAAACCGTCGTCCGGCTGACCGGCAAGGGCAAGGGCGGACGCAATCAGGAGATTGCGCTGGCTGCGGCGGAAAAGATTGCTGGGCTTCGCAACTGCGCCGTCTTTTCGTTCGGTTCCGATGGGACGGACGGCCCGACGGACGCGGCGGGTGGCTTTTGCGACGGGGATACCGCGGGTATTCTGCGGCAAAAAGGAATCGATATCGACGAAGTACTCATCCGCAACGATTCGTACCATGCGCTCAAAGCGTGCGGCGGGCTGATCGTCACCGGACCGACCGGTACGAACGTCAACGATCTTTCCATCGTGCTGATCCGGCGGGAAGCGCATGAATAATCCGCGTGAAAACGCGGCTGAAAGGGAGGCGGCATGCAATGCCGTTTCGGATTGTCCGGGGCGATATCACAAAAATGCGGACCGACGCGGTCGTCAACGCCGCGAACGGCGCGCTTTGTCAGGGCGGCGGCGTCTGCGGGGCGATTTTTGCCGCGGCCGGCGCTCTTGAACTGCAGCAGGCGTGCGCCCGTATCGGCGGCTGCGGCGTGGGCGAGGCCGTGATTACGGACGGGTTTCGCTTGCCGGCGAAGTACATCATCCATACGGTCGGGCCGGTCTGGCACGGTGGTAATTCCGGCGAGGAAGAACTGCTGCGTTCGTGCTACCGGAAATCGCTGATGCTTGCGGAGCAAAACGGGCTGAAATCCGTTGCGTTCCCGTTGATTTCCGCGGGGATATTCGGATACCCCAAGGCGCAGGCGGCGGCGGTCGCGGTTTCGGAAATTCAGGCATTTTTACGTGAAAACGAGATGGACGTCGTGCTTGTGGCGTTCGATGGAGATACCGAGCGTATCTGCCGGGAAGCCGAACAGGCGGCTTTTGCAGGGGGAGACGCGTAAGCGAATTGTAAAAAGCTATATTAATATGGAAAAGAGAATCATCCGTTTCAGGGTGATTGAGACCGTCAAAAAACTTGTTTTTTGACGGGATAACCGCGTTTTGCCTCTCACCCTTCGGGCTCCCGTGCGGCAAAGAGCAAAGAGAAACCACCCGTTCCGGGCAATCCGTTGCGCCGGATAAACCGGCACAGCCGGAGAAACGGGTTAAGGGCTGCGGCCCTTAACAATCCTAAGGACTTTTTTGACAGACTGGATCACCCAAATTTCGGGTGATTTTGTGTTTTCAGGAAAAGAGAAGGGGAAAAGAAACTCTTTACTTTAGCACGGAGAAGTGATAAAATACTAAACCATAAACATTCCGGCAGATGAAACTAGGGTGTGTTTCTAAAGTCTGAAAGATGCAGTTATGCTGGAGCGGCTTGCAGATTGAGGCGATAAACGCAGGCGCAGTGGTGCTGCGGCGAGGCTTTTCAACAAAAATATGCATGTCGAGGCGGCGGAAATGCGCTTTTGTGATTATAGAAACACACCCTAACATGCAGCATGGAATAAATAAAAAAAAGCGGCTATATAAATAGGAAGGCGTATCAGGCGGAAAGCGAGAAAGCATGACGACGAAAACACAGAAAACAGAAGAACAAATCCGGCACGGCCTGCGTGCGCTGTACGCGGCGTATGGATACCTGCCGTATAAGGTGAGTAAGTTTGAGGAATACGATCTGTACGTGCAGAACAAAAAATTCCTGCCGAGCGACCAGATACTGACATTCAGCGACGTGGACGGCAAACTTATGGCGCTCAAGCCGGACGTGACGCTTTCCATCGTGAAAAACACCGCTGCCGGCGAGCGCACCAGCAAGGTGTTTTATACGGAGAGCGTCTACCGTGTGCCGCGCAACGCCTGTGGTTTTCAGGAGATCATGCAGACCGGGCTGGAATGCATCGGCAGGGTCGATACCTACGCCATGGGCGAGGTGCTCATGCTGGCGGCGCGGAGCCTGATGATGATCGGCGAAGATTACGTGCTGGACGTTTCCGACATCGGCGTGCTTTCCGGCATCCTCGCGGAGGAGCCGCTGGACGACGAGGCGCGCGCGCGCATCCTTTCCGCCATCGGCGAAAAGAATGCGCACGGGCTGGCGGACGTCTGCGCCGGGCTTTCGGTGCGGCCGGAAACGGAGCGCCTGCTTACGGCGCTGCTTTCGGTTTACGGGCCGTTGGAAGAAAAACTCAGGGATGTGGAGGCGCTCGGCCTGCCGGAAGCCTGCGAGGGTGCGCTGGAGGAACTGCGTGCCGTCGCGGGGCTGATGCGCGTATACGGCATCGGCAACGTCAACCTCGACTTTTCGGTCGTCAACGATATGGACTATTACAACGGTCTGATCTTTAAAGGATTCGTGGACGGGATTCCAGCCGGCGTGCTTTCCGGCGGGCGGTACGACAATCTTATGGCGCGCATGGGCCGAAGCGGCGAGGCGATCGGCTTTGCGGTTTACCTCGACCAGCTGGAGCGGTATCTTGAGCCGAAACCGGCATACGATGTGGACACGCTTGTGCTCTATGACAAAGCGACGAATCCCGAAGCGCTCACCAAAACGGTGGAATCGCTTAAAGCGGGAGCACCGTCGCTGCGGGTGCAGTCCGGAAAGGACGCGGGCGTGACCTGCCGCCGGCTCGTCCGGTTGGACTGCGAGGGGAAAATACGATGAAGTGCATGGTCAGCGTCGCACTGCCCAAAGGCAGGCTTGGCGACAAGGTTTATGATTTGTTCGAGGCGGCGGGGTACGCCTGCCCTTCGCTGAAAGAGGAGAACCGCAAGCTCACGTTTGAAAATGAGGCCGCGGGCATCCGCTATTTCTGGGTGAAGCCCTCCGACGTGGCGATCTACGTTGAGCGCGGCGCGGCGGATATCGGCGTTGCGGGCAAGGATATCCTACTGGAATATGTGCCGGACGTATACGAACTGTTGGATTTGCGGGTCGGCAAATGCCGCATGTGCGTTGCCGGATGGGCGGACTTTCGGGACGATCACGCGCATACGCTGCGGGTCGCGACGAAGTTTCCGAACATCGCAAAGACCTATTACGAAGGCAAGAGCCGCGCGATCGACGTTATCCGGCTCAACGGGTCGGTGGAGCTTGCACCGATACTGGGGCTTTCGGACGTGATCGTGGACATCGTCGAAACGGGTAAAACACTGCTGGAAAACGGTCTTTGCCCGCTCGAAACGATCGCGCCGGTCAGCGCGCGGCTCATCGCCAACAAGGCGTGCTTTAAGTTTAAAGGCAGGGAGATCGAAACGCTCTGCAAGAAAGTTGGAAAGGTCGTGGACGAGACATGCGGATTGTAACGGGAGCGCAGGCAAAGCAAACGCGTCTGTTTGCGCGCGAAACCGACGAAGCGAACGTCGGCGGCGCGGTGCGCGGCATCGTCCGCGATGTTGCGGAAAACGGCGACGCGGCGCTGAAAAAATACGCGAAGAAGTTCGACAAAGCCGAACTCGATTCGCTCGAAGTGACCGCTGAAGAGATGGAAACCGCGCTGAAAACGATTGAGCCGGAACTGCTGGACGCGATGCAGACCGCCGCGGAGAACATCCGCGCGTTTCACGCGATGCAGGTTCGGCAGGGATTTCGCATGCAGCTGGAAAACGGCGCGTACCTCGGCCAGAAAATTACGCCGATCGAGAAGGCCGGGCTGTATATCCCCGGTGGAACCGCGAGCTATCCTTCCACGGTGTTTATGAACGCAATTCCCGCAAAAATCGCGGGCTGCGGCGAAATCGTCATGGTTTCCCCGCCGTCGGCGGGCGGGACGATCGCCGCGCCGATCCTCGCGGCGGCGAAGCTCGCCGGTGTGGACCGTGTGTTCAAAGCGGGCGGCGCGCAGGCGGTCGCGGCGCTGGCGTTCGGGACCGAAACGGTGCCGAAGGTGGACAAAATTGTCGGCCCGGGCAACGCGTACGTCGCCGAAGCCAAGCGGCAGGTGTTCGGGCGTGTGGCGATCGATATGATCGCGGGGCCGAGCGAAATACTAATCGTTGCGGACGAGACCGCAAATCCGGCGTTCCTTGCGGCGGATTTGCTCAGCCAGGCCGAACACGACGTGCTGGCGACCGCGGTGCTGGTCACAGACAGCCGCGCGATGGCCGAGCGGGTTTCCGCCGAAGTGGAAACCCGGCTTGCGGCGCTTCCGCGCGAAGCCATCGCCCGCGCATCGATTGAAAACAACGGCTGGATCGTCGTGACGGACGAGCTTGCGGCCGCGATGGAGCTGGCGAACGAAATTGCGCCGGAGCACCTGGAGCTCTGCGTGGCCGAGCCGGAAACGTATCTTGAACGGGTACGGAACGCGGGCTCGGTATTCCTTGGCAACTATTGTCCGGAGTCGCTGGGCGACTACCTTGCCGGGCCGAACCACACGCTGCCGACCGACGGCACGGCGCGGTTTTCCAGCCCGCTCGGTGTGGACGATTTTATCAAAAAAACGCAGTATCTCTATTTCCCGAAAGGGGAACTGCAAAAGGTGAGCGGAAAAATTGCGGTGTTTGCGCGTGCGGAAGGGCTGGAAGCGCATGCGCGCGCGGCGCTGGCCCGCTTTGAAGAGGATTTGACATGAGCCGTTTTTTATGCGAAAAGCTCGCGGTGCTTGCGCCGTACACGCCGGGCGAGCAGCCGCGTGACCAGAAGTACGTGAAGCTCAACACCAACGAATCGCCTTTTCCGCCCTCTCCGGGGGTTGTCCGGGCGGCGGCGCGCGAAGCGGAACAAGTAAACCTCTACTGCGACCCGGCGTGTACGCAGCTTCGGCTTGCGGCGGCGGAACTGTACGGGGTGGGGCCGCAGAACGTTCTGCCCGTCAACGGGTCGGACGAAATACTCTACTTTGCGTTCCTCGCGTTTGGCGGGGAAAACCGGCCGTTTGCCGCGCCGGACGTCAGCTATGGGTTTTATCCCGTGTACGCGTCGTTCTGCGGCGTGCCGCTGCACAAAATTCCGCTGAAGGAAGATTTCTCAATAGATTACCGGGACTACTGCGGCCTGAACGAAACCGTCCTGATCGCCAACCCAAACGCGCCGACGGGAATTTGCCTGTCGGTTTGGCAGATTGAGGAAATCGTGCGTTCCAATCCGGACAACGTGGTGATCATCGACGAGGCGTATATCGACTTCGGCGGCGAAAGCTGTGTGCCGCTGACCCGGCGGTATGAAAACCTGGTGGTTACGCAGACGTTTTCCAAGTCCCGCTCGCTCGCGGGCGCGCGGCTGGGATTCGGCGTCGGCAGCGAAGCGCTGATACGTGATTTGACAGCGGTGAAGTACTCGATCAACCCCTATAACGTTAACCGCATGACGCAGGCGGCGGGGATCGCCGCGATTTCGGACAACGCATATTATGCGGAAAACGCGAAGAAGATTATCAAAACCCGCGCGTATGCCGCAAAACGGCTGGAGGAACTGGGCTTTACCGTACTGCCGTCGTGCGCAAACTTCCTCTTTGCCGGAAACGGCAGGGTCGAAGGCTGCGAACTCTACCGCACGCTCAAGCGGCGCGGCGTGCTGGTGCGGCACTTTGATTTAGAGCGCATTTCAAATTTCTGCCGCATTACGATCGGCACGCGGAAACAGATGGACACGCTCTTTACGGCGATGGAAGCCGTCTTTAATGAGAAAGGATGCTGAACAATATGCGTACGGCGACGATTAACCGCAAAACGAACGAAACGGACGTTTCGCTCACGCTGAATCTGGACGGAAGCGGCAAAAGCGACGTTTCCACCGGCGTTGGATTCCTCGACCACATGCTTACGCTCTTTGCCGCGCACGGGCGGTTTGATCTGGACGTGCGATGCACAGGCGATATCGAAGTGGACGGCCACCACAGCGTGGAGGACGTCGGTATTGCGCTCGGCGAGGCGGTTTTAAGGGCGCTTGGCGACAAAAAGGGAATCGTCCGTTACGGGAGCATGCTGGTGCCGATGGACGAGGCGCTCGTGCTCTGCGCGGCCGACCTTTCCGGCCGGGCGTGTCTGCGATATAAGGCGGAAATCCCCGCGCAGAAGGTCGGCTCGTTCGACACGGAGCTTGCAAAGGAGTTTTTCGCGGCGTTTACCCGAAAGGCAGAACTTGCGCTGCACCTCCGCCAGCTGGACGGCGAGAACTCGCATCATATCATCGAGGCGATGTTCAAGGCGTTCGGACGCGCGCTTGCGCAGGCTGTGTGCATCGACAAAGCGCACGCGGGCGAAATCCCGTCCACCAAAGGAGTCCTGCAGTGATTGCGATCGTCGACTACGGGGTCGGGAACCTCTTTTCGCTGAAGAGTTCGCTCAAAAGCATCGGACAGGAGGCGCTCGTGACGGGCGAGCCGGAGCAAATCCGCCGCGCGGACAAGATCATCCTGCCGGGCGTTGGCGCATTTGAGGACGCGGCGGAAAAACTTCGCAAAAGCGGGCTCGGTGAGGTCGTGACCGCGGAAGCGAAGCGGGGCAAATACCTGCTCGGCATCTGCCTCGGTATGCAGATGCTCTTTGAGCGCAGCTTTGAATACGGCGAGCACGAAGGCCTCGGCCTGCTTGCCGGGGACGTGGTGGACATGCGTCCCGTCGTGCCTGCGGAGCTTAAGGTGCCGCATATCGGCTGGAACGCGCTGATTCTCAAGCGCCCGGAGCATCCGCTGTTCCGGTATACCAAACAAGGTGACTGTGTGTATTTCGTGCACAGCTTCTATGCCGAACACTGCGATAAAGCGCTGCTCGCCACGGCGGAATACGGGATAGAGCTTACTGCCGCGGTGGGGCGCGAAAACGTGCTGGGCTGTCAGTTCCATCCGGAAAAAAGCGGCGCCGCCGGACTGAAGATTTTACAGGCGTTCTGCGAACTTTGAGGAGAAAACAATGATTCTGCTGCCCGCGATAGATCTCTACGAAAAAAAAGCCGTGCGCCTGCTGCGCGGCGACTATGCGAACATGACGGTTTACAGCGATGATCCCGCCGCCGTTGCCGCTTCCTTTTATGAAGCGGGCGCGGAATATGTCCATTTGGTCGATCTCGAAGGTGCGAGGACCGGGAAAACGCCGAATTTTTCTATTGTGGAGCGCATCGCAAAAAACAGCGGATTGCAGGTGGAAATCGGCGGCGGCGTCCGCAGCGCAGATACGGTGAAAAAATATATCGACGCGGGCGTTTCCCGCGTGATTCTCGGTACGGCGGCGGCGGAAAACCTCGCGTTCGTTTCGCAGATGGTCGAATATTACGGCCCGGCCGTCGCGGTGGGCGTCGATCTGAAAGACGGGTTCGTCGCGGTGCGGGGCTGGACGCAGACGAGCAAAATGCGCGGCGAAGCGTTCTGCGGTGAACTGGAAAAAATCGGCGTACAAACTGTGATCTGCACCGATATCTCGCGCGACGGCGCGATGCAGGGAACAAACCGGGCGCTCTACCGGACGCTCGGCGAAACGTTTTCGATGGATTTTATCGCGTCCGGCGGCGTTTCGTCTCTGGAGGACGTGCGCGCGCTGAACGAACTGGGACTATACGGCGCAATCGTCGGCAAGGCGCTTTATACCGGCGCAGTCGATTTGAAAGAAGCGCTTGAGGCGGTGAAAGCATGATTACCAAACGCATTATTCCGTGCCTGGACGTTAAGGACGGCCGCGTGGTCAAAGGCGTGAACTTCCTTGGCCTCAACGATGTTTCCGACCCGGTGAAGCTGGCGAAATACTATTCCGAGAGCGGCGCGGATGAACTGGTGTTTTACGACATTACCGCGTCCGCCGAGGGCCGCGCGCTGTTTACGGACGTGCTCAAGCGCGTTGCATCCACGATCTTTATACCGCTTACGGTCGGCGGCGGCATCAATGCGGTGGACGATTTCGACCGCGTGCTCAAGTGCGGCGCGGACAAGGTGAGCGTCAATTCCGGTGCGATTAAAAATCCGGATTTAATCGGCGAGGCGGCCAAGCGCTACGGTGATCAGTGCGTCGTGCTCTCGGTGGACGCAAGGCGCGTCGGCGGGCAGTTCCGCGTTTTTGCAAAGGGCGGGCGCGAGGACACGGGCATGGATGCGCTGGAGTGGATCCGCCGTGGTGTGGACATGGGCGCGGGCGAGATCGTGCTCAATTCCATCGACACGGACGGCGTAAAGCAGGGGTTCGACCTCGAAATGCTGCAAGCCGTCTGTGAAATCGTGAACGTGCCGGTGATCGCGTCCGGCGGCGCGGGCGGGATACGGGACTTCGTCACGCTGTTTCGGTCGATCCCGAAGGTGGACGCGGGGCTTGCGGCTTCGATTTTCCATTTTGGCGAAGTCACGATACCGGAACTTAAGGACGCGCTCGCGTACGCGGGCGTCACGATGCGGAGGCAATAAAAGATGTTTGATATTTCAACCCTGAAATTCGGTGCGGACGGGCTGATTCCCGCCGTCGTCGTGGACACGGAAACAAAGCGGGTGCTTACACTGGCGTATATGAACGCCGAAAGCCTGCGTATCTCGATGGAAGAGGGGTGCTCCTGCTTTTGGTCGCGCTCGCGCCAGCAACTCTGGCGCAAGGGCGAAACGAGCGGAAATTTCCAGCATATCGTTTCCATCACGGCGGACTGCGACCGGGACGCGCTGGTCGTGGAGGTGCGAAAGGACGGGCCCGCGTGCCATCTGGGTACGGATTCCTGCTTCAGCGAGACGATCTTCTACGGCGAAGAGCCGCCGGGATTTCAATACGAGGATTTGATGGAGATGCTGCGGGGCCGCAAGTCGAACCCGAAGGAAGGCAGCTACACGACCTATTTGTTTGAAAAGGGTCTGGATAAAATCCTCAAAAAGGTCGGCGAGGAGACCACCGAGGTCATCCTTGCGGCCAAGGACGAAGACAGAGCGAACACGGTTTATGAAATCGGCGATTTAATGTATCATGTTATGGTGCTGATGATCGAAGCGGGGATCGGGCTCGACGAAGTCAAGCGCGAGATGGCTTCCCGCCATGTCATCGACCATAAGGTGAAACAGGAGAAGATGATCGAATGATTTTACAGAACCTCCACATGCATTCCCTCTGGGACGACGGGCAAAACTCGACGGACGAAATGGTGCGCGCGGCAATCGCCGCCGGTCTGACCTCGGTTGGTTTCAGCGGGCACAGCCCGGTTCCGTTCCCGTCGGAATGGACGATCGCGAAAGAAGACCTTCCGGCGTACCGCGCGGAAGTACGGCGGCTGCAGGAAACCTATACGGGCAGAATCGATATTTACTGCGGGCTGGAATGGGACCTGCTGTCCGAAACGGACTTTGCGGACTGCGATTACGTAATCGGTTCGATTCACCACATCCCGCTGGAATCGGAGACGATCAACGTCGACAACAGCCCGGAGGAGACAAAGCGATATTTATCCGCCTGCTTCGGCGGGGATGCGGACGCGGCGGCGAAAGCGTTTTTTGCGCAGTACGGCGCGCTGGCCGAAATTGCGGAAATCGACATCATCGGGCACTTCGATTTGATTACGAAGTTCGACGAGCGGCACCATTTTTTCGATGCAGAATCGCCGGTGTACACAAGCGCCGCGCTGGAAGCTATGGAAGCGCTCGTTAAAAAGGACAAGATTTTCGAGATCAACACTGGTGCGATTTCGCGCGGATACCGCACGACGCCGTATCCTTCGCGCGAACTGCTGACAATGCTCAAAAAGATGGGTGGACGGATTACGATCAGTTCGGACGCGCATACCGCGGACGGCGTTGCCTGTTCGTTCGGTCCTGCTGAGGAAATCGCGCTGTCCTGCGGATTTAAGGAAATTTGGAACCTTGACGGGAAGAAATTTGTACCCGTTGGGATTGGAGAAAGAAAATGAAGACGGCGCAGGCGCTTTTAAAAGGAAATCCGTATCCCGGAAGAGGCGTATTGATCGGTGCGGCCGGCGGGAAATCCGTGATTGCGTACTTCATCATGGGACGCAGCGAAAACAGCCGGAACCGCGTTTTCTGCGAGGAAGGCGATGCGCTGCACATCCGTATTTACGACCAAAGCAAGGTAAGCGACCCGTCGTTGATTCTGTATGCGCCCGTGCGGGTGTGCCGCGGGAACCTGATTGTGACCAACGGCGACCAGACGGATACGATCGCCTCGTTTTTGGAACAGGGCGAGTCGTTTCAAAGCGCACTGGACACGCGTTGTTACGAGCCGGACGCGCCGAACTATACACCGCGCATCAGCGGCATGGTGGAGCAAGACGGTTCCTTTCAAATGAGCATTCTGCGAAAAGCCGCGGGGCGGGAAACCTGCGAGCGCGCCTGCTGGCGGTATGCGCCGCAGGACGGGATTGGCCGCCTGATCCACACCTACGAAACGGACGGCAACCCGATTCCTTCATTTGCTGGTGCGCCGAGAGAAGTTGCGATTGAAGGCGACTGCGAGGCGTTTGCCGACTCGCTTTGGGAAAGTCTGGACGAGCAGAACCGCGTTGCGCTGTATGTGCGGTATACGGATTTACCGACGGGGAAATTTGAAAGCGCGATAAAGAACAAGCGTCTGGGAGATTAAACGATGAAGGAATACGAACTCAAGTATGGATGCAACCCGAACCAGAAACCGGCGAGGATTTGTTTGCAAAGCGGCGGCGAACTGCCGGTGGAAATCCTCAACGGCAGGCCGGGGTATATCAACTTTCTGGATGCGCTCAACGGCTGGCAGTTGGTAAGCGAACTGAAAGCGGCGCTCAAAAAGCCCGCCGCGGCTTCGTTTAAGCACGTCAGTCCGACCTCCGCTTCCGTCGGCGAGCCGCTGGACGGCGCGCTGAAACGGGCGTGTTTTGCGGACGATATAGCGGGTCTGGACGATTCTCCGATTGCCTGTGCGTACGCGCGCGCAAGAGGCGCGGACCGGTTGAGTTCCTATGGAGATTTTGCCTCGCTGAGCGACGTATGCGACGAAACGACCGTGCGGCTTTTGCTGCGTGAAGTTTCGGACGGTGTGATCGCGCCGGGGTATACGTCCAAAGCGCTGGAACTGCTGCGGCAAAAGCGTAAGGGAACGTACAACATCATAAAAATCGACCCGGATTACGAACCGCCGGAACTGGAAACCAAGCAGGTGTTTGGCGTTGCGTTCGAGCAGCGACGAAACGACGTGGAAATCGGCGAAGGCTGTCTGCAAAACGTCGTGACGAAAAGCCGCATCCTGCCGGAAAGCGCGAAGCGGGATTTAATCGTTTCGCTGATTACGCTCAAATACACGCAGTCCAACTCGGTGTGTTTTGCCTGCGGCGGCCAGGCGATTGGCGTCGGCGCGGGACAGCAGAGCCGCATCCACTGCACGCGCCTTGCGGCGGGCAAGGCGGACACCTGGCAGCTGCGCCAACATGAAAAAGTGCTGGAATTGCCGTTTTTGCCGGGAATCAAGCGTGCCGAACGGGACAACGCCGTGGACGCATACATCAACCGGAATGAGGAGGATATTTTTGCCGACGACGTTTGGCAGCGGTATTTCACAAAGCGGCCGGACCCGCTGACAGAGGAAGAGAAACGCGCGTTTCTGGATTCGGTAACCGGCGTTTCGCTTGGCAGCGACGCGTTTTTCCCGTTTTCGGACAGCATTCTGCGCGCACACATGAGCGGGACGGATTTCGTCGCCCAGCCGGGCGGCTCCGTCCGCGACGCGGACGTGATCGCCGCCTGCGACCGCTTCGGCATAGCGATGGCGTTCACCGGAATACGGCTGTTTCATCATTAATAAGACTGGTTTGATGCAAGATGTACCAATCAAAAGCGAGATCTGCATTCGTTGCAGGTCTCGCTTTTGACCTATCCGCAAAGAAGATTGCCAAAATACGGTTGGAAAGAAGGCGTTTCATAATTTGATTGTAACGATTTGTCCGGGGAATAACAAGCTTTCAGGGCTTGCGAAAACCCGTGTGCAGAGCGGGAAATGCGCGTTTGTATCCTAAACAGGAAGGCTGCGGGAAGCAGTGCGCCTGAAACATGTCAGAATCATACAAAAACACCAAGAATCAACAAGAATAACCCGTGTCGTGCGCCTGCGTGAAACGTTAGAATAATAGCATGTGCGGTTCTATTAACGCACGGTCCAAACGGAAAAATTGAGCGCGGTACGCGCGCGGAAAACGATCTTATGAAACGGCGGGGATACCGAGCCTTTCTTTTAATCAACAACAGAACAGCACGTTTTTTCGAGCAAACGAAAGCAGCGAACCGCGTTGCTGCTTGAGGGGCTTTGCCCTAGGGTGCGTTTCTAAAATCACAAAAGCGCATTTCCGCCGCCTCGACATGCATATTTTCGTTGAAAAGCCTCGCCGCAGCACCACTGCGCCTGTGTTTTTCGCCTCAATCTGCAAGCCGATCCAGCAAAACGGCATTTTTCAGACTTTAGTAACACACCCTAAATATAAAACGGTATGGGAGGATGAAATGCAAAAACAAGCAAACCACAATACACGCAAAACGAGGAAGATCGTTTTGGCCTGTATCTGTATCGTTGTGCTGATGTGGTCGCTCTGCGCCTGCGAGGGAGGGGAGGATCGAAGCTGGATTGCGCGGGGGAAGATTACGCCGTCGCAGGCGCTTTATGACGAACTGGACCGGGTGAACGCCGGCGGCGCGTCCGAAGAGGCACAGCCGGAAAGCTTGACAATCCATATTATCCTCGACGGCAGCCTTGGCGACTATAACGGAGGGGAAGGCTTTAACACGGCGGGTTTTCTGAGCGACCGCTGTTTAACGTTTCAGTCCGTAATAACGGCTTGTAGTGAAATCACGTTCGGGCAGGATTATTACGGCTATATTTCCTGCCTGGAGGACGATGACGGACCTGCGCTGGAAGGGAAATGGGACGGAGCGGCGGTGGGGACATATTTTCAGCCGCTTTCCGATTTTTATGCCAATGCAGTGAAAACGGGCGCTTATTCGCAGCATGATTCCGATCTTGTCTGCCTCGTTTCGGACGTCGCTTCCTGCGCGGGAGAATGCGCGAACGAAGGGGACGTGTTTATTTTGATTTCCGATCTGGCGATGCGGGACGTTGGAGAGAGCAACGAGATTGCGGACGTGCTGGCAAAAGATGTGCTTGACACCAACGCGCTGTCGATGGGGATTGTTGGCATTCAGGCGGATTATGCCGGTATGATTCAAAATGTGCCGTCCACGTCCGTTGGCATCGAGCCGCGGCGGGTGTTTGGTACCGCGGGCAATACAAGTCAGGTATTTCAACGGCCGCTCTATTTGCTCTTTGTTGGGGATAAGACGAACGTTCTTTCCGTGATGGACCAGTTTTTGCAGGCTTGTTCGGAGGATACGTATCTTTCGGGGCAGGGTCAGACGAACGCAATGTATTATTACAAACTCTGCTGCCAGCCGGCGGACGAGAGCGGCGGGGTTGACGTTACATATACGGGCAATATCGGCGAATACGGAGCGCAGGGGTACGATCCGGCCTATGTTTTCGCGTTGGACGATGAGGACGATGAACAAGAAAAATATCGTAATGCGATCGACGATATTGCGATAGCGAAGATGTATATTGGCCAACTGGGGAAATCGGATGGAAATCTTGCGATTTCCTACCGTTTCCCATATGAAATCGTGACAAGCCCTTCGCTGGAAAACGGCGCGTTGCAGGCGCTTTCCGCCGAGGCAGTATTTGATTTTGCCGAAAACAACCCGAATGTCGAAGTAACGGTTAAACAGCTGAAATACAATGCCAGCGAAATCGATTCGACATATCCTTCAAAAATCGTTGGGTGGGAAACGCCGGCGCAAAATCTGTTTACGCTTGCACAGGATCCGCAGTTCGACGGAACACGGCAAACGGCTGAAATCCTCTGCACGATCGACGTTTCACAGCTGCAGCAGGATGCACCTGCAATCTTCTCGCTGGCGTTCCATTCGGAATACATGCCGGACAAGGACACGATCCGTGCCGTGTATGACACGGACTGGATGGAGGAATGGACCATGGACATGGGCGTCTATAAACAGCAATGGGCCGAACGAGCTTTTTTATTCACCGAGGCGACAAAGACTGCATATTTTGCAAACACGTTCGTGAGCAACCTGCTGAATTGTCAGATCAACAGGAACATTGAAAAGATTAGCGAGCAGTTTGCTGGCTTTGATCAGACCGTTTTATGCGGGGTCGTTCTTCGTGAACAGGCGGCATCCTACCTAAAAGGGGAGAAGGAGTCTCCGGCAAACAACGACAACCTTGGCTGGGCGTACAGTTATGACGAAAAGGTTGCACTTACGGCTGGCAACTAAAAAAAGAATTAAATACGGAGGTACCGAATGGACAGAGGAAAAGGAATTCTGGGCTGGCCCAAATGGGGAAGGGTAACGATGCAGATTTCACTGATGTGCATATTTTGCCTGCTTCTGCTTTTTATCCCGCAGCTTTTCAGGGAAACGGTCATGGATGCGTTTCGGGCGGTAGCGGCAAACGCTTCCGTCACGGCGGAAAGCGCGGGCGGAGCATTTTTTCAAACTGTATATCTTTGTTTTGCCGGTCTGCTCGGCGGTATGCTGATCATAAATCTGGCGTTCTTCAGTTTCGATGAAAGTTTGAACGATACCGTGGTATGGCGGCGCGCAGTTCAGGTTTTATTAAATATCGTTCTTATGATCGGTGGGGCCGTTGTGATTTGGTACGCTACGGCGGTTTATTTCCCCGCGGTCAACTGGTGGCAGGCGATACTGCTTTCCCGCGTGGCCGCAAGGCGGCTGGGCTGGCTGCCGGCGGCAGTCTATGCCGGATGTGCCTTGCTCCAGATGCTTTGGGATGTTTGGCTGTTTGCGGGACTGAACCGTTCGCCGTGGTACCGGCGTTTTGCGACCGGAAAAGAAAGGGAGTAGAACATGAGAGAATGGATATTGATTGCAGTTGGCGGGTCGGGCGCGCGTGTCGCACAGTCTGTGGTCGCGTTGGCGGCAGCGGGATTTCCGGCCATGCTTGGACAGGAGGACGTCAGACTGACGATCCGTGTTGTGGACCTGGACATACACCATGCCGACGGCAGGGAACTGTTCGAGATGGTTCAGAGCTACAACCGGGCGTTTGGCTTTCTCTGGCAAAACGGCGGTATCGAGCGTAAAAGCTGGAGACCGCTTCAAATCGTTCTGGAGAAGAACGATCCGTTCTTTTTCCAAACCGGGCTGGACAGCGGAAAAACAACCATTACGAAAATCACAGATTTTATTCCGACGATCGATAAGCACAGCGGGTCGGAACTGCTGATAAAAGCACTTTACGGTCATGCCGACCGTGATATGGAACTATTGCAGGGTTGTAAAGGCCGCCCCAAAATCGGCGCGCTGCTTTGGGAGTACCTTTACCGGAACAGCGACAAACCATTTTGGAGCACTCTGGTTACATTGGCGAGTGCGCAGGACGAAACCAGAATTATGTTTACCGGTTCGCTTTTCGGCGGAACGGGAGCAAGCGGCGTTCCTACTCTGGCAAAACTATTTGGCGAGTCGCTGGGAAGAAACGAAGGCCAAACATGGAAAATTGGAATGACGCTTTTAGCGCCATATTTCTATTTGCAGGACGATCCCGGCAAGAAGTGGTGGCCGGGCGAAGTGAAAGCGGAATTTTCGAGCTTTCCGTTTCAAAGCAAAATGGCGCTGAATTACTATTTAACGTCGGATATTCTCTCCGGGATCGATTATGTGCAGGTGGCTGGCAGCAGCGAACAGTCCATGATGGAAGAAGATGGCAATGGCGGGCAGTACGCGGTTGTAAACAGCGGGGACAGCGCAAACGATCCGCAGAACAACCCCTCCGGTCCGACCGAATTAGCCGCTGCAGTCGGCATTTTTGAATTTTTTGCAGGTGCGGGTGGAAACACTGTTGCCGTACCGAAAAAAGAAGAGAAGTCCGGCTGGAAATCTTTTCCGCAGGCGGACCGGGTAAGAACGGGACTACAGCAGCTCGAAAGACTTTGCCTTATGACGAAATTTTATTACGGGCCGCTTGCCACGGGACCAAATGCATCCAGGCCTGCGGCGGTAAACGAACTCTGGGACGAGCAGAAACGTTCATCGAGGGTTTGGAAGGATACATGGCTGAGTGAGGAAAAGGGAATCGGCGCGCTGATCGATTTTTCTACAAAACTGCTGCGATGGTTCGAGGATATAGACGTCAATGGGGTGAAACAGCTGAATATGACAGAAAGCAAGAGCATGCTGTACAGGAAAATGATGCGCGGACAAACCGGACGCTGGGATTTAGCGGGGATAAAATTGCGTTCAATTGTTGGCTCCGTGAACGACCGGGCGGCGGCGCATATGTGCCGGAGAGAGACGCTCAGGCGGCGGAACCCGGCGGCGGAGGCGTTTACGCTCGCGTTGCTTGACGCCTGTGAGGACAAGAAACCGCCCGAGATGGCACCGGAAAAACGTACGGCGGCCAACGTGTGAGCGTGGATTAGGGGGAAGAAAAATGAGTTATTGGTTTCCGGTCGACACTGAAGCTACGGATGTTTATTTAGGTAATTTAGCTGAAAAGGACAAACTTGTGGACAAGCTGAAGATTGTCCGAGACGCGTTGGTGATAGATGGCGGAGAAACAGTGATTGATTATGAAACCCTGCGGTCGGTTCCGGACATCTGGACGGCGCACAGAATTTATAACATGATGTTTTTCGGGTCGGAAGACACGCGAGACAAGAAAGCTACAAGCGCAATCGAAGGCGAAACGGGAAATCCGCTCCAAAGAAACGGAGTAATGGCACGGTATAAAGCCTCCGTAGTAAAGCAATGGCGCGCGATTATGACGATCATTCTGATCGGCAGATCGAAATACAATCTGAATATAGGCTATGAAGATGTTACACTTGAATCGATCGCCGATCCTGCTTTATGCATGGACGCGGGAACGCGTGAAATCGCCATTGCCGTTTTTAAGGCAAGACCTGAACTGGCAATTTGGGAAAACACCGGCATCGTACCATTCGACCCGGATACAGTTCGGGTTTACTATCTTGAAAAGGGCGGGAAAAAGCAGCCGATCGCCATTTCTTCGCCGACGACTTACCTTGTCCCTGCGGCCGACGTATGGGAAACGCTTTGCGGGCTGGTAAGCTGGGTCAAAAACCCGCGGGTGGACGAAGGATATGGGGTCAAAGACGATTTCCTAAAGCATTTGAACCGTCCTGAGGCGGTTGCGCTTGAAGCGGAACTAAGACGCGTTGCCGCAGAGTTCCCGGACGCAATCCTGTCGGAAATTGACAAGGCCAATGCAATAAAAGCATTGCTTGAAGCTTTTGTCAGCGATCCTGACCTTGCAGCGAAGATAGACCCCTATAATGAAGAAGCGCTGTTTCAGGAAACGGTTTACTATTTTACCGACACAACCAAAACACTGGACGTTCGTCCGGACGATCCCGTACTAGGGGGAATAGATCCTGCCTGCTATATGATCGATCCGACGCTGCGCAACCCTGGACGGCACCAGTATTATAATTATTGCTATATTCCGATGCCGATTACGGAGCATTGCCGGGGACTGCTGGAGAGCACGCAGAAACCTGCAACGTTCAGTTGTGTTACAAACGGACGGGAACCACTTGAATATGTGAAAGTGACGTTCAGATCAAACGGCCATGAAATATCGCGGGAATATCGGATTGGCGAAGGTAATGCGATTAAAAAAATCCGTCCGCTGGACATTGGTTCCGCGGCGGTATGGCCGCAGCAAGAAATTGAGAGCTGGCAACTGTATTTTGCGTTTTGCCACGATCCTTCGAGCGCAAGATACATGCTTGAGCCTGTTGGCGGCAAGAGCAGCTATACGATCCCTGGGAAATTCGGGTCCGAGCATCGGTACTACAGGATGAATACACATTCGGAATTCTGGCGGCTGAAGGATAAAACTATACCGGGGGACGGAACCATCGGTTTCGTAAAAGCTCGCATGCAGGCGGCTGTAAAAGCCGGCGACATACAGAAAGAATACAAGGCGGCGTTTGATTTCGGCACGTCGTCTACGGTGCTGTACCGTCTTGCGAAGGGGAGAAATACGCCGGATCCGGTTTGCGCCGACATGTATAAAGCGACGCCGATCTGCAATCCGGAACGGCACGAAAACGACCAGATTACCCCTTGCTTTATTCCGGTTGCGGACGATGAGGGGAACGCGCCTTTTCAAACCGTATTAGCAAAAGATGTTGCTGAGCGGGTGGTTGATTACGATACACTGTACGGCCGCGGGATATTCTTCAGCAACGCGGCGAATGCGAAACGGGCGTATGCGGAGATACCGACCATGGAATACATCCCCAATCTAAAATGGGAAACGGCGGATCCGACAGACACGCAGCATTTTTTACGGGAAGCGGTCTATTTCCTTGCGCTCGATGCACGCAGGCGCGGCTGCGGAAAACTGCAGATAACCGCGACGTATCCCGGCGCGATGACCACTGGGAAAAGAGACGGTTATTTGAAGTTTCTGCAGGATATTGCGAATGAAGCGTGCATAGAAACAGGTTTGTCAAAAATAACAATACTGGATACGACGGAAAGCCTTGCGGTTGCAAAGGGAATTAATTCTAATCCCGGATACAAATCGAATTTCTGTTCGATCGACATTGGCGGCGGAACGACCGATATCTTTCTTTGCTGCAGACAAGAGGAGGATGTCACAAGTTGGTCGGGTCGGGGCAGTTCGTTGAAAATCGGCGCGCGGGATATCTTCCTGGATTCTTTCTTTTTGAATCGCCGGCTGCTTACGCAGATCCTCGACGAGGACAGCAGTAAAAGCCTCATTGTTCAACTGCGTAAAGACTACCTTGTGTATACCGAAAGCGGCAATTTGCCGATAGAAGATCTGATTGCGGGCGGAATTGGTTTGCAGGAACTTTACCGGCAGATGGAGGCGCTGCTGAATTACCGGCCTTCGGCGGACAATCTATCGCAAAGTGCGGCGGAGCTCTTGCAGAATATCGTAGTTGACAGCAGGGAAAAAGCAATCGTTAATATGAAACTGCGCATCGCGTATTATCTCGGTGCAATTGCATACTATACCGGTATGTTTGCGAGGATACACGATGAATATGGCGGCGTCGTGGACGTGGAACATTTGGAAATCCAATTTGCCGGGAACGGATCAAAAGTAATCAAATGGATCAGCGACGATACCGATAAGGTGGAAATGTTTATTAAAGCGATGTTCTGTGCCGGCATGGGAACTGCGACTGCCCCGCGTTCGGTAATATTTTCCAGACATCCAAAGCTTGAGGTTGCGTATGGTGCAATGTTCGAGACGGAATCTCTTGACAGGCTGCGACCGCAGGACGTCATCATTGCGGGCGAGCGTTTCTCATCGCCGAGCATCAGAGAACAAAAAGAGACCGCCGAAATGCCAATGCTCACAGGAAGCGATGAATTCACGATACAAAAAGACGAGTTGACAGCGTTCCTCGATCGCTTTAACGAGGAGGTTGTGAAAATCATACCGCATGTGGCGGAGTGTGACGTTTACGGGTATCCGGAGCTTGAGGAGATCGGATTTAGAGCAGACTTGATCGAAGAAATTCGGAAAATGGCGCGAAGACGGAACGAAATAAAACCGTTTTTCCTTCTGGAGGTTGAAAACTGTGATCCGAATATCAAAAACTTGCGTCGGGAAAAAGAGGAAGCAGACTGAAATGGCAAAGGGAGATTACTGAGACAATGAATCCTGCAGTCCTCACAGGAATGGATTATGGAGAGAAAAAATGAAGAAAAGACTATTCGTTAAAGCGGCCATGCCGATACTTCTAAGTATATTGCTGCTTCTACCGGTGTTTCGGGCGAAAGCGGAAAACGGAACGGACGATGGATTGCCTGCGGGAGCAGACGGTGTAACGGAAACAACCGGGACATCGGAAGACGGTGCAGAGGCCGCTGACGACCAGAAGGTTGCGATTCTATTGGGAGACGGAGCTGAGGCGACATTAACGGACGAGTATGGTAATTCCACCGGGACGCTGACCGGCACGCAGGAGGGATTGCTCTGCAAACAAGATGATAAAGAATATACCGTTACTGCGTTTGTCCGGCCGTCGCAGATCGGTAACGATCCGTATCTAAAGCAAATTGGCGATCCTGCGGTATGGCGGTTGAAGATAGTATTGCAGTTTGACGAAGAAAGCGGCAGGGGCTCCGAAACATATTGGGTAGAAATTCGTCAGGTGCAGGACTCCGAATGCGTTTTGTCCGCAATAAACCAAACGCTGACGGAAAGCGCATATCTGGAAATTACCGATACCCTAGCGATGCAGCAGAACGCGTTGGAAGACGCAATGGAAGAACTGTTGCCGCAAGACGATGCGGACAATGCCGGAGCGCAAACCGATTCGCTGCGCACTTGGTGGGCAGAATATTTTCGGGAGATTATATCCTGGGCGTTGATTGCGCTGATTGCGACGGCTTTGTTTTTGATCCTTTTCGCGGTGAAAAAGTTGGGGAAGCATTCGGAGCAAAGAAACAGACAGTTAAAAGCACGGAATGAGTTCGACGTTTCTGCAGCAAGAACAGAACCGATGCGGCAAATTGCAAAGTTGATTCAGAATGCGTCTGCTGTGGTGGAGCCAATCTTGCCGGAAGTCGCGGACATAAAAAAGCAAATGGGTCGAATTGTGGGCAAATTGGATCCTCCGCCTCCGCCGCCGCTTCCGCCCGGATGGGAGAAACTGACCAATTTTGCAAATACGCTGGTCCAGACAGACCGGCCGGAGGAATGGCAGGCGGCGTTCCGCAGCAAGCAATTCGATCCGCAGTCGATTCGGCCGGGGCTGAATTTGCCGGGATTATATGAAACCACGTTGCTGGACAATGCGCGGTACCTGGCGGCATTCCGGCACGCGGATGAAAACGGCAGGGAGGAGCTTTATATCATTCCGTCCTGCAACGATCCGCAGCTTCACAGCCGGGAAGTGCAAATGATGTTCGATCTGGAAGAAGGCGACGTAGATACCAGCGGATATTACAAGATTAAGCGGCCTGCGATTTTGATTGCGGAAAATGCGAAATACTATAAACTGCAGCAAAAAGGTCTGCTCATAGTTCGCAAAAAAAGCTGAGGGATTCAACAACTTAGCGTCAAAGCCGCGCCCGCCCAAAAGGACGGGCACGGCAGCCTGTCAAAAAAGTCCTTAGGATTGTTAAAGGTCGCAACTCTTAACCTGTATA
>CAYTHS010000020.1:0-34608 GCA_964437665.1 uncultured Oscillospiraceae bacterium | reverse complement strand
CCGATGGCTTTCCTATGCCTTCTTCCTTTTTGCGAACTTTATTGTACGCTATCGAGATGTTTACTACGTCCTCGGAAATCCAATTACTTCTTGAAAACTTGCGCAAATTATGCGACTTGGTAAAAACGAAAGGCGATGGTACGATATCGCGCAGGGCAAAAGGCATAAAGAACGTATTAGAACAACAGAAATGCTCTATTGAATCTTACCCGGCTGGGCTTAGTGAGTTTGAACCTTTCTTTTCCGACGAGGAAAAAGCTCTTGATTGGACTGCGTGGAAGCTAGTTGGAATAGATAAGTACTACGGCAAAGGCCTGTGTCCGTTTTGTGCAGGAGTAGAAACTGAAGAGGCGGCTGCACAAACGCAGTTGTTTTCAAAGAGTTTTGATAAGGATTCAGTTATTTTCACCAGCAAACTAAAAGAATACATATTGGAATTGAAGCTATATATAGATCCTGAGAGGCTTAAAAGCCTTTTGGGGTTGCTTTCGGCAGATGGAGATAGAGCAATTTTTAGTCGTGAATTGGAAAAAATCATTGCTGAAGCTAAATATATACGTGACCAGTTACAAGGTTTGGCAACATTTAGCGGGCTATCAATAGATATGAATCGACTTAGTGAGTTAATAGAAATTCTAACTGCAATGAAAATTGATGTACGACTTGACTATTTCAACACATCTAGTTTCCAGGAGAAAATTGAGCCTGTTAATAAAAAAATTGATGAAATAACAAAAACAGTTAGCAGATTACAAGAAAGCATTGCTCAACTTCACGCTTGTTTAAATAGCCAAATCCGGAAAAGAAAAGATGACATTAATGAGTTTTTAAAATCCGCTGGGTTTAAGTACTCATTTGATATAAAAGTTGATGGAGACGGCTTAGCTCATGCACTATTATTGTTTAACGGCCCTGATGAAAAACATATTCCAGTAGAAAATCCATCCGAACATCTTAGTTGGGGGGAGAGCAATGTTGTTTCTTTATTGCTATTTATGTTCGATGCAATAAGCAAAGATGCTGACTTGATCATTTTAGATGATCCGATTTCTTCTTTCGATATCAACAAAAAATACGCTATTATAAATAGGCTTTTTAAGACTGGTTGTCGAGAAGATAGCCTATATATGCGAACTGTATTGTTACTCACGCACGATTTGGAACCAGTTATTGACTATATACAAGTTGGAGGCAAACTAGATAAAAAATTTGTCAATGGCTCTTTCGTGCAAAACACCGGCGGTGCAGTTGTGGAATTCCCGATAGAAAAGGATAAGGATATACTTTCAACAACAATTTTAATGAAAGAAATTGCAAGGGATGAAACAGTACAGATTTCGGCGCGAATTGGATGCTTAAGGAAATATATTGAATATACTGTTGCCAATCCTCTGTCGGATAGTATTCCGTACAACATACTCTCCAGTTTGATTCATGGAAGAAAACATCCTACCTATGATAGCGATGGTGAACGGGATATGAGTCCAGAAGACACACAAACAGGAAGTGATGAGATAAAGGAATTTATTCCATCATTTGAGTATTCAACAGCATTGGATCATTTTGATAGACGAGTACTGCTGAAGGAGTTCCAAGAGCAGTCGAATATGTACATCAAGTTACTTATATTACGAGCCTATGTACAATGTTACCCTGAAGCTAAAGCGAGGCTAACAGCAAAAAATGATGTGCTGAGGAAATATCTTGATGAAACATTCCATGTTGAAAATGATTATTTGTATTCTTTTGATTTACGTCGTTTTGCAATAGTACCTGAGTATATCAGCGAAGTGGCTGCTGATTTTGTTAGTTTAGAATGCTCCATCTAAAAGTAGTTACAAAGAATGACCTAGCGTCATGACGAGAAAATACAATGTTTCTCCATATAAAAGCGTACTAAAGCCCTAAAATCCGACTAAAAGCGGATTTTAAGGCTTTAACCGCGTCAGTCCGCGAGAATTCCCGCCAACGCGGCGAGCGCGCCGTCGATGTCTTCCGCTGTGTTTGACCAGCCGAAGGAAAAGCGCACCGTACCCTGCGGGAACGTGCCATAGGTCTTGTGCGCGTTGGGCGCGCAGTGCAGCCCGCAGCGCGTGAGCACGCCGTAGTCGCTCGAAAGGCGGTCGGCCACGTCCGCGTTGTCCAGCACGGCAAAGTCGCAGGAGACGACGCCTACGCGGCGGGAAAAGTCCCGCGTGCCGATCGTGCGGAAGCCTTCAAGCCCGTCGAGCCCGGCATAGAATCGCTCCAGCAGGACGATTTCATGCGCGCGGCGCGTGTCCACGCCGACGGCGAGAAGCTCCTCCAGCGCGGCGTGCAGTCCGTACACGCCCGGCAGGTTCGGCGTACCGGACTCGAAACGGTCCGGCATGTAGGGCGGCTGCACCTCGGTATGTGAGTCGCTGCCCGTGCCGCCGGTGACCAGCGGTTCAAGCGCTTCGGTAAACGGCCGCGTCATGAGCAGCGCGCCGATGCCGCTCGGCCCGCAGAGACCCTTGTGCCCGGGCACGCAGAGTGCGTCCGCGCCGATTGCGGCAAAGTCGACGGGGAAATGCCCGCCGCTCTGCGCCGCGTCCACCACGAACGCAATACCGTGTCTGCGGCAAAGCGCGCCGACTTCGGCGAGCGGCATCACCGTGCCGCTGATGTTGGAAGCGTGCGAAAGCACGCAGAGCTTCGTGTTCGGGCGGATGAGCGATTCAGCCGCCTCCAAATCCAGCTCGTCGTCGCCGCGCATGGGGATACGATCGAACGTTACGCCGTGCGAAAGCAACTGGGTCAGCGGACGCATCACGGCGTTGTGCTCCAGCGAGCCGGTGAGCACATGGTCGCCCGGATGCAAAAACCCCTTGAGCGCGATGTTGAGAGACCAGGTCTGGCCGGGCGTGAACACGGCGTATGTCGGATCGGGGAAATTGAACAGGCGGCAGAGCATCTCGCGCGTTTCCAGTTCCACGATGGAAGCCTCGGTCGCGGGCGCATAAGTCGAGCGGTTGACGTTGACGCAGACGTCGTCGATGTACCGCCGCATCGCTTCGCCGACGCCCTTGGCTTTTGGGCGGGACGTCGCGCCCTGGTCTAAATAAATAATACTGGTTTGAGATTTTTTTTCTGTCATTTCGTTATCCTCGCTTGCATATAACGCTTACCTATGCTAGAGTATATCCGAACGGAACAGAGCTTGCAAGTCATACCGTGTGTTTCAGGCGAGAAATAATTCAGAAATTCTAAAAAATAATAATGCAGGCCGACCGGCTTGCACAGCGGAGGGATGGAAACATATGAACAAACGCAACCTTTGGGTAATCCTGACCGGGGTCGTTATCGGCGCGGCGGCGGTGATGCTCACGGCATTGGGAAACCCCGGCAACATGGGCTTCTGCATCGCGTGCTTTATCCGGGATACCGCAGGCGCATGCAAGCTGCATGCCGCGGCGGTCGTGCAGTATGTGCGGCCGGAAATCGTCGGCATGATCGCGGGCGCGATGATCGTGGCGGTGCTGTTTAAGGAGTTCAAGCCACGCGGCGGTTCCTCGCCGATGACGCGCTTTATCATCGCCGTAGTCGTCATGATCGGCGCGCTGATGTTCCTCGGCTGCCCGCTTCGTATGATGCTGCGCATCGGCGGCGGCGACCTCAACGCCGTGGTCGGGCTGGTCGGTTTTATCGGCGGCATCTTCGTCGGCACGCTCTGGCTCAAGGGCGGCTTTTCGCTCAAGCGCGCATATGCGCAGAGCCTCACCGAAGGCGGCGCGCTGCCGGTGGTTACGGTGCTCATCCTCGTGCTCTGCCTGGCCTTTCCCGCGTTGTTTGCTTTCAGCGAATCAGGCCCGGGCGCGGCGCACGCACCGGTACTGATTTCGCTTGCGGCTGGCCTTGTCGTCGGCGGGCTGTGCCAGCGTTCGCGCTTCTGTACGGTGGCCGGAAACCGCGACGCAATGATGTTCGGCGACTTTTCGATGCTTTGGGGGTTCCTTGCGGTCATCGTTACAACGCTGATCGGCAACCTCATCCTCGGCAACCTGCATTTCTCGTTTGCGGACCAGCCGGTGGCGCATACGGACGGGCTCTGGAACTTCCTCGGCATGGCGCTGGTCGGCTGGGGCAGCGTGATGCTCGGCGGCTGCCCGCTTCGCCAGCTCATCCTTGCGGGCGAAGGTAACACGGATTCGGCGATTACGATCACGGGCTTCTTCGTAGGCGCGGCGATCTGCCATAACTTCGGCCTCGCGTCGTCCGGCGCCGGCCCCACGACGAACGGCATGATCGCGGTGGTGGCGGGCTTTGTCATACTCACCGTAATTGGACTACTCAACAGAGAAAGGGCGTAAACAGACTATGGAAACAATCGACGCGAGGGGACTGCTCTGCCCGGAACCCGTGGTATTGGTGCAGAAAGCGATTAAGGCCGCTCCGGCGGAAGCGACGGTGCTGGTGGACGCGATGGCCGCTAAAGAAAACGTGACGCGCTTTGCAAAATCGCGCGGATATGAAGTGAGCGCGAGTGAAAAAGACGGAGAATTCATGCTTACGCTGAAGAAGAAATGAACGATTATATCGCAACGTTCCACACGCATCTTTCGGCAATGCGATCCCAGCGCACGCTGAGCGCAAGAGGCGTGCAGGCACGGCTTTCGCCCGTGCCGCGCAGCCTGAGTGCGAGCTGCGGCACCTGCGTGCGCTACCGAACGGACACGCCCTGCCTGGACGCGCTGGACGCGGACATGGAGCTCGTTGTGCGTCAGCTTAAAGAGGGCGAGTACGAGCAGATTGCACAGAACGAATAAGGCGACTCAAACAAAGAAGCAAGAGCGGCCGTCCGGCAACCGGACGGCCGCATCAGCCTGTCAAAAAAAGTCTCCGGTATTGTTAAGGGCTGCGGCCCTTAACCCGTTTTTTCCGGTTGTGCCGGTTCATCCGGCGTAACGGACCGTCCGGAATGGGCTGTTTCTCTGTGCTCTTTGCCGCCCGCGAGTCATTAGGGACGAGAGGCAAAGAGCGGTTACCCCGTCAAAAACATGTTTTTTGACGGTTTCAGCTTATTTACCGCGAAAGTAAAATGCGATATGATAAGAAATATAACAAACGAGGGGGAGGACGAATGAAGAAACGGACCGTAAGGATCCTGACGCTGGTCGTTGTGCTGCTTCTTTGCATGACGTTCGGCGTATATTCGCTCGCGGACGCAGGGAATTTCTCCGGCGATACCGACTGGGGAGGAGGCGGCTCGGACTGGGGAAGTTCGGACTGGGGGAGTAGTTCGGATTGGGACAGCGGCACGTCTGGCTGGAGCAGCGGATCAACCTACGACGACGGGGCGTATTATTCGTCGGGTGGCGGATGTCTCGGCGGTAACCTCTTTTTCATTGTGATCGTCGTAATCGTTATTATCGTGATTTCGCGCTTCCGCAAGAGCGGCAAAAACAGCTCCGGATCGTCCGTCTATCAGGCGGCAAAGGAAGAACCTGGCCTGCCGCTGGAGGACCTGAAGGCGAAGGACCCGAACTTCAACGAACAGGCGTTCTTGGAGAAGGTCGGCAACTGGTACATACAGATGCAGAACGCATGGCAGGACAAGAAGTGGGAGCCAATGCGCGCGATTATGACCGACGCGCTCTACAACCAGATGGAGCGCCAACTCGACGAACTGGTCAAAGCGGGACACACGAACTATGTCGAGCGCATCGCTGTGCTCGAATCGCGCATCGTACGCTACGCCGTAGAGGGCGACAACGACGTTCTGGTCGTCCGGCTTTCTACGCGCATCTGCGATTACACGCTCGACGACAAGACCGGAGAAGTGGTCAGCGGCAGCAAGACGCGCGAGCTGTTCATGGTTTACGACTGGAAACTCATTCGCTCTAAGGACGAGGTTACGCACGAGGCGGACGAAATGACGCAGGTGAGCTGCCCGAACTGCGGCGCGCCCCTGGAGATCAACCACAGCGGGCAGTGCCCGTACTGTGGATCAGTAGTTACGCTCAAGGAGCACGACTGGGCGCTGAGCTCCATCAAGGGGATTTCCCAGCGAAGTTCCAACTGACTTATCTGGTTCCGGTAAAAACTAAAGCACAAACAATGCCGCCCTTTTCTTTCAAGGGCGGCATCGCTGTCGGCTGAAACAATTGTGATTAATAATAATCTGTAAAACCGGCGGTCTGTATGACGGTCTGCGCCCAAATGATCATGTAAGTTGGGAGCAGCCGTTTTTTTGCTTGATTTCGGCTGCGCCGGTTTAACCGGCACAACGGATCGCCCGGAACGGGCGGATTCCCTGTGTGCTTTGCCGCTCGGGAGCCCGTGAGGGCGAGAGGCAAAGCACGGCTAACCCGGCAGAAAACTTGTTTTTTGCCGGAACTTCTTAGCCTCCCGCAGCGGCGTGTACGACAGCCTCGTGATCGACGTCCGGAATACCGTTAACACCGGAAACCGAGCCTGAAAAATAAATGCAGTAGCTTGCAAGCGTCCCGTCTGCGGGGACGGACGCGTACTGCAGAGACGCGGCGACGGACACGCCGTCGATCAGAACCGCGACGGGCAGTTTTTCGGAACTGGCCGTGCTGGAGAAGAAACCGCGCAGGGTCGCGTCGTCCCAGTCCAGCTCGGGCGTGAAACGCGCATAGCCGCCTGTTTTGATGCAGACAACGCGCACGATGATGCCTGTGCGGCAGTCGGTGAGCGCATATGCCTGACCGATAATCAGGTGCTCTTTGACCTCGTCCCAGTTGACGAGCACGCCGGGCGCGAGCAGCGAGGCCGCGGGAAAAGCGTCCTGCGCGGCAGCTGTGCTGGCGGAAAAGAGCGAATCAAGCGTGCCGTCGCCCTGCGTGCCGGACGCGGCGTAGAATGCGGCGAGCGCGTTCACGTCGTTCTGCCCCCAAAGGCCGTCGACGATGCCGGTCAGATACCCAAGGTCGGAAAGGCGCGTTTCCGCGCGGAGCACGTCGTCCGAGCAGTCGCCGGGCAGGAACGCGGGTTCCTCGGCACGGGCGGGCACGGGAAGTGTTGCAAACAGCAGCGCGCAGAGAATAACGAACACGGCGCGAAGCCGAAAATTACATTTGAAATTGGTCAACAGCGCTTTCATAACGCAAGAATTATAGCACACTCCGCCCTTGCCGCCAAGATGCACGCGTTGCCATAAAAAGCGGCGGGTGTTAAAATATGGAAGTGATCCGAAGTAAAGGAGGCGATGGGATGCGCTGTTCCTGTCAGAATTGCGGCGCCTATATGGTGCAGGACGAAAAAGGGCTCGGCAGCCGCTGCATCTGCCCGGAGTGTTTTACGACCTGCAGCGCCTGCATGGGCACGCCGCAGCAGCCGGCGGGCAGGGAAGAGCTTAAGCGGCTCATGCTCGAACGCGAACGCTACGACGCGGAGCACGAAATGGACGATTGAAAAAAGTCCGCTAAGCTTGTCAAAAAGGGGGCGCGGACTGAACTGAACCCCCAGTCCTTTGTTACAGTTTGATTTGAGCGTACCTTCGTTACGGTTGCGGCGTTGGGGTTGGTGGAGTAGGCGTGATGACGAGATAGTCCGTAGGCGTGGTCGTGTCCGTCGGCAGCGGCTCGGGTGTGATCTCCGCCGGGGTGGGGGACGGTGTTTCCGACGGCAGGCAATACCAGATCTCGCCCTGGAAGGATTTGTATGTGGAGCGCGCGAATTTTTCACTGCGCACAAGCACGCCGTTGAGATAATAGTTTTTGTAGGACTGGTACACGTAGCCGTTGCGCGCGGCGACGGCCGTGTACGTTTCGCCTGCGACCATCAGAGAGCCGTTCGCTTTTTCCGTGCCTACGGGAACCTCGATTTCGACCGGTTCACCATCCGGATGATCGGTTGAAACACGTTCGCTGGTGAGCTTGATTTCGTCGTATTCCGTGGTGGAGAACGGAAGGCCCCAGACTTCAAAGGTGAGCCGGTCGTTGCTGGTTGTATAGCCGAAGATCACAATATCGCTGGTGGTGTTGTTGCTGAATGTGAAGTCGATGATGTTCCCTACCGAGTTGATCGTTGCGTCCAACCCCTTATCTACGTAGGAAACGGGCATTGAATGATTGCGGCGGTATTCGATCTTCAGATCGGCTTTGGCAACCGCGTTATAGAGCGTTGAAGAAAGCTGACAGACGCCGCCGCCGTACTGCGGGACGACCGCGCCGCTTTCATAGGCGTTGGCCTCCTTCCAGCCGTTTGAGCGGGTGCGTGTGCCGAGCGTGTCGTTTGTTGAGAAAATTTCGCCGGGTTTGAGGATGGTGCCATTGATCATCCCGCAACCCTTGCGGACGTTGTATTTACGCGCGCTGGTGCTGCTGGAAAAGTTGGTGGTCGCGCTGGCGCGCAGAACGTATTTTCCCTCGAGAGACGCGCGCGTAACGGTCGGCAGCGTTTCGGTCGCGGGGATTTCCACCGGCGCGGCGACACCGTTAAGGATCGCATCCGTAATGCGCGTTACAAGCGTATTTTGGTCCACGCTGACGCCGGTGACCTCGTCGGTAAAGATGATGGTGCGGTTTTCAGCGTCCACGCTCTCGATGGAAGCGTCCTGTGCGGCAACGTCGATTTGCGCGGCGATCTGCGCGACTCCCGCCATCAGCGATGTTAGGTCGTAGCTTACGATCAAGTCAAATGTGCGGCCGTTGACTTCGACGTCCTGCTTCTCGGCTTTCATGGAAGCGTAATCTCCGGTCTTACCCAGTCGGTATGCCTCGGTGAGCACTTCGTCGAGATTGGTGCTGTAGCTCATGCCGGAAAGATCGAACGGATAGTATGTATCGTTGTAAACAAGCTGGAGCTGCCGGCTGTTGTTTAGCTGCTGCACGGTCGGCTCGAGCGCAGATTTGGCTTCGTCCATGGTCATGCCGCCGACGGCGACGCCGTTGACGGAAATACCGCTTAGAAAAACGGTGGAATTGGCCATCTCCTGAAATTCGATGCGTTCCTGTTCCTGACGCAGGCGCAGCGCCTCCTCGGCGGCGGCTTGCGCGGCGGCTTCGGCCGCCAACTGCTGTTCATGCCGTACGAAAAGGAAGACGATCGCCGCAAGAGCGAGCACGACGACGCTTCCGATGAGAATCAGAAGACGGCGGTTCTTATTGCGCCGCCTGCGCACGGGCGTCTTTCCCTGCGCGGCTTTGCCGAAACCAAGGTCTTCGATTGGTTCGAGTTCAACCTCGGGGTATTCGGAATTCGGCTGCGGCTCCGTTTGGATCGGCTGACGCCGGTTCTCCACCATTTGTTACGATCCTCCTTGCAGTATCAGATTCTATTCTAGCCGATTCGAAGCAGGATTGCACCTGGCGGCGATCGAGTTCGACAGAATTGTTACAGAATGTTCATCAGAAAGTTGCACTTGCAGGACGTTGCGCCGTGCAATGAATTCATATGGCCGGATTGAATGCCGATTGCCTGCTGTGGTAAAATATGAACATGAGACGGAACATGTCAAAGCCGAAAAAAGCAAGCGAAACGGGACGCACGCCGATGGACGAGGCGCTCCGCTTTCTTGGCCCGCGGGCGCGCACGGTGCGCGAGGTGGAGCGTCACCTCGACCGCTGCGAGTTCGGCGAGGTGGAAATCGACGCGGTGACGGCGCGGCTTAGCGAACTGGGCCTTATCGGCGACGAAGCGTACGCAAAGGAATATGTCCGTACGCGGCTGGCGACAAAACCGGTAAGCCGGGAACATCTGCGGATGCAGTTACTTGCGCACGAAACGGACGAGTCGGCCATCGATCTCGCTCTTTTGGACGTGGACGAGCAAGCGCAGGCGAAAAACGCGCTGGCCGTCGCCGGGAAATACGTCCGGCAGTATGCAAAGCTGCCGCCCGAGGAACGGCGCGAAATGGTGATACGACGGCTGCTTTCGCGCGGGTATAGCTATGACGAGGCGCGCGCCGCGCTGGAGGGTACGCTTGGCGGGGAAGAATAAGGAAGTATGAAAAGAATTGTAACGGCAGACGAGATGCGCGCCTTTGAACAGGCGCGCTTTGCAGACGGCAGGGCGGACAGCCTGGATTGGATGGAACGTGCGGGAGACGGCGTCTCGGAAACGCTTTGCAAGCGTTTCCCCGGCGAGCGAGCGCTCGTCGTCTGCGGTGGAGGCAACAACGGCGGCGATGGATTTGTCCTGCTGCGGCTGCTTCTGCAGAGCGGCGCTCAGGCGGATGGCGTTTTGCTGGCCGACCCGGAAAAGCTAAAAGGCGACGCGAAGACGAACTATCTGCGCGCGCTCGAATGCGGCGCGGCGTTTCTTACGGAACTGTCCGAGGAATCGATTTCCCGTTGCGGCGTGGTCGTCGACGCCTTGTTCGGAACAGGGCTTTCGAGAACGATTGCGGGTAAATATCGTGAGGCGGTCGAAAGAATAAACCAAAGCGGGAAAGCGGTCGTCGCTGTGGACATGCCGAGCGGCGTGGATGCGTCTACCGGCGAAATACTTGGTGCGGCGGTGCGTGCGGACGTAACGGTTACGTTTCAGTTTTATAAGCGAGGGCAGTTTCTGTTTCCAGGCAGAACGCTCTGCGGGGAAGTCGTGCTCTGGCCGCTGTCAAACGAACAAACGGAGGAAGGCGACGTATTCCTCCTCGAAAGACAAGGCGCGTCTGGACTGCTTCCGCCGAGGGAGAGGGAGTCTCATAAGGGAAAAAACGGCCGCGCCCTGCTTTGCGTCGGCAGCATGCGTTACACCGGTGCCGCACTGATGTGCGCGGGCGCCGCACTGCGCGCGGGCGTGGGTCTGCTGACCGCGGCGGTGCCGGGTGCGCTCAAGCAGGCGTTTTCGCTTTTGCCGGAGGCGTCGGCGGTTCCCGTTTGCGACGGCGGGGAATGGAACGACGCGGCATGCCGGCGTGCGGCGGAGTTGATTGCAGGGGGAAATGCGGTTTGCATCGGCTGCGGCGTCGGCGAAGGGAACATCCTTCCGCTGATTGCTCGCGCGCTGGAGACGCGCCAGCCGCTGGTGCTGGACGCGGACGCGCTCAATCAGATTTCGCAGGGCGGGCGCGAACTACTCGAACTGCTGCATCCGAAAGTCGTGCTTACGCCGCACCCGGCGGAAATGGCTCGGCTGACGGGGCTATCGGTGCAGCAGGTCCTGCGCGACCCCATAGGGACGGCGCGGCGCTATGCGGGCCAATGGGGATGTGTGGTCCTGTTTAAGGGCGCGACAAGCTGCGTTTCAAACGGAAAACAAACGCGGCTCAACATCTCCGGCAATCCGGGCCTTGCAAAAGGCGGCAGCGGGGACGTGCTCTCCGGCATAATCACGGCGCTGCTCGCGCAGGGGCTCGATGCATTTGACGCGGCGAGCGCGGGCGCGTATCTGCTCGGCGTATCTGCGGACACGGCGCTGGAACTGCTCGGTACGCGCTTCCTGCTTGCACGGGACGTGGTTGACGCGGTGCGTCAGACGATCGAGCGGCTCTCCTGAATACGGCGTCCGCAGACCGGTATGCAGATTGCCTGCGGTATTGTTTTATTATGCCAAAAATCGGTGCGGTATGATATAATACCGACTAATTCGGTCTGTCCAGCCTGTCAAAAAAGCCCCTGGGATTGTTAAGGGTCGTAACCCTTAACCCGCATATTCCGGCTGTGCCGGTTCATCCGGCGCAACGGATCGCCCGTTTCGGGCGGTTTCTCTGTGCGTTTTGCCGCCCGGGAGTCCGAAGGACGAGAGGCAAAACGTGGTTCCCCGTCAAAAACAAGGTTTTTGACGGTCTCTACAGACTAATTCGGTCTGTCTTAACAAAAACAGCAGGAAAACAGAATACTATGACGGATTTTCAGAAACAGCGCGGCAAAAGCCGAATCAGCAGACGGATGGTCCTGCGCAGCAGTGGCAAGAGCGTTGTGCGCATGCCGTTTCGGAGCGCGCTTTCGTTCCTGCTGATCGCGGCGGTGACTGCTTTCCTCTATTTGGGCGTCAACACGCTTTTTTCCAGCGTCAGGCTGATGCGCGAGTGCGACGAAAGTTACACCTCCATCGCGACCCTCGAATATCTCGGCGATATGTATCCAAACGAGAGCTTCTACGATGCGACCATGCTTTCCGAGGTGCAAAAAATCGATTTTGATGCGATTGCGCAGAACGAAAACGTGCTGCTTTGGCAGCCTGCGGACTGTTCGATCGGTGTGATCGACGGGTTCGTTGCGCATTCTTCATCCGTTTCCTATCGACTTTATAATGTGCTGGTGATCACCGACGTGGTGGAGTACAGCGGCGACGGAAAGTATTTCGCCGAGGTGGCGGACTGCCTGTATTCCTATAAAAACGATATGCAGGACAAGCACATTTTCTTCGTGACGGATGGGTTCGAATTTGAGGCCAGCCGGGATGCGTATTACGTTATCCACGGTTACTCCGAGGGGCTCGGGGCGTTCGTTTCAACGATCCATCTTTCTTCGTTTTACAGCTATGCCGCGACGATTTCCGGCGTGGACTGTCCGGCAATCCTGCCGCTTTTGCAGGTCGATTCGCCCGAAACCGTCCGCAGCGACCCGGACAACGTGTATCTTTCAATCGCGGACTATTACAACGTGATGAACAACAAGGTATACGTCTATCGCACGGAGTCGCCCGGTGAACTGGAAGAATTCCACCAGCAGCGGCTCAAGGTGCTTTCCGGGCGGCTTTTTACCGAGACTGAAGCGCAAAACGGCGCGAAAGTTAGCGTGCTGACCGAAACGCTCGCCAATGACCGCGGCCTTTCGGTGGGCGACACGCTCACGCTGCGCACGACGGACAACACCGGCCTCCCCGCCGCGGACTGCTACTGGGGCGCGGGCAGCCTTTCGCGCTCTGACGAATACACCGTCGTCGGCATCGTCAACTATTACGACGGCCTGGAGTACAATGTGTATGTGCCAGCCGTGGCCGAATCCGCACGTCCGGAGAAATACATTTACAAGCTCGGTCAGGCGACGATTCAAAACGGCAGCGCGGAGGCGTTTACCGCGGAAGTCGCGCCGCTTCTGCCCGCCCGCGCCTCGATGAAAATTTTTGACCAGGGCTATCAGATCGTCGCCGATTCGCTCGGCGTGATCCGCGGCGCGTCCGCGGTGCTCTCCGCCGTCGCACTGGCCGCGGCGGTGGCAGGCTTGCTGTTTTTCGCGCATCTGTTCGTCGAAAAACAGCGCGGCACGGTCGAGACCATGCGCTGCTTCGGCGCGGTGCCGTCCGAAACGCGGCTCTATCTGCTCTTCGGTGCGGGGCTCATCGCGTTTGCCGCGGTGCTCTGCGGCGTATGGGTCGGCACGCGCTACGCCGGCGGTCTGATGGAGCGCTCTTATTCGTTCATTTCCGGCTTGAAGGCGTCCGATTTGCGCTACAGCAACGGCTACCTCGGCGTGACGAGGGCGTTTTCGCCCGTCACGAAAACGTCCGTGCCGCTGGCGCTCTCGGTGGGCGCGGCGGTGTTCCTCATGGCGCTCGCCGCCTGCATGCGCTTTGCAAAAGTCACGCGGCATGGCCGCGTGATGCAGGCGCGCGCGCATACGCGTCTCCAGCGTCCGCCGAAACGTTCCTTCGTGTTCGGGCGCGGCGGCGTGCGCTATTCACTGCTTTCAATCGCCCGCAACGGCGCAAAAACGGTTGTCGTGCCGCTGCTTGCGGCGGTGATGACGCTGTTTGTCTGCACGCTGCTTGCCACGCGCGCTTCCTATGAAGACGCGCGAAACTCCCTTTACGAAACGATGGAACTCAAGGGTTACTGCACCACCATGGCGGGTAAATATGCGGGGAGTCTGGTTATCGCCCCGCGGTATGCACAGATGATTGCGGATATCGACGGCGTGGAAGACGAGGCCGTCACATACACGATGAACTATCAGTACCTCGGCGTTGTGGAGCACGCGGACGGTACGGCGGGCGGTGTGCGGGAAGTGCCCAACCCGAGCGACGCCTTTACACAGGAAAACATGGTCAACCAGCTGCTTGTGGAGCCGTTGCTCGTGTTTACAAACAACATTTCCGAAGCGCCGGAGTTCTATTTCGGTGAATTTTCAGGCGAATTCCTGCCGGGCTGGAGCATGGACTTATTCGCCGAACAGGACTGGACGGAGCCGTTCTGCGCTCTCTCGACGCAGTTCATGGAGGAAAACGGCGTGTCTCTCGGGGATACGATTCGCGTGTACGTGCTCAACACTGTGGGGTATTTCGCCGGACAGGGGGGGCGTACGTTCCTTGGAATGGAATTCTTCGTCGTCGGCAGCTTTTTGCGGCAGGCGGGCGAGGACTATATCTACGCGCCGCTTCCGGCATACGGCTTCGATTTCGGCGGCCTGCAGGAGGACAGTTTTGTCGACGGCAGACGCTATAACATCGGGCGCGGATACCTGCGGCGGCAGATGGAGGGCGAAATCACGGCGCTGAGTGCGCAGGACCTGACGGCGCTGCTTCTGGACGAAAACTACGTTTCGTCGATGAGCTTTACCCTTGGCAACGCGCAGCAGCTCACGCATGTCAAGGACGCGCTTGAAGAGCTCGGCTTCTCCGGGCCGGACGCGGACCGCGACGTGCGCGTGGCCGTCACCATCGAGGACAAGGACTTCCTCGAATCGGTCGGCAGTGTTGAACAGCGCATCGCGTATATCGACGTACTCTACCCGGTCCTATTAGCGCTGGTATGTGCCGTGGGTGTGGTCGCGGGAGTGCTGATGCAAAACAGCCGCCGCGCGGAAGTCGCCGTTATGCGCGGGCTCGGCACGCCGAAACAACGTATTTTCCTTTCGTTTTTCTTCGAGCAGGCGGCACTGCTGCTTTTCGGCACGCTGATCGCCGCCGTTCTCTGGTTGGCGCTTAAAGGCAAGGCGCAGCTTGCGGCATTTTCCCCATACGCTTTCACGGCGTGCTATGCGCTCGGAACGCTTTGCGCGCTTACGGCTAACAGCCACAGCCGAACGATTGAGCTGCTGAGCGAAAAAGAGTAGGAGGCGGAACATCATGAGCATTCTTTCCCTTCGGGATGTGATATACACGTATCGTGGGAAGTATCAGACGCAGCGTGTGCTGCGCGGCGTGAACTGCGCCTTTGAAACGAGTACGATCTACGCCGTGGTCGGCAAAAGCGGCAGCGGCAAGTCTACGATGCTCTCGCTGATGGCGGGGCTCGACCTGCCGCAGGAGGGCGACGTGCTGTTCCGCGAGCAGACGACACGCTCGCTCAATCTGGACGCATACCGCCGGAACGACGTTGCGATGATTTACCAGAGTTTCCGGCTTTTTCCGCTGTTGACCGCCGTGGAAAACGTGATGTATCCCATGGAACTGCACGGCGTTGCGCCCAAGGAGGCAAAAAAACGCGCCGAGGAACTGATTCTGCGTGTGGATTTGCCGGAGACGGTGTTCACGCGCTTTCCTTCGATGCTTTCCGGCGGGGAACAGCAGCGCGTCGCGATTGCGCGCGCGCTGGCGATGGAAACCGAGCTGATACTTGCCGACGAACCGACGGGCAACCTTGACGGCGAGAGCAGCCGGATCGTCATCGATTTGCTGCGCCGCCTTGCGCACGAGCAGGGGTACTGCGTGGTCGTCGTCACGCACGATATGGGCGTGCTGGACCGGATGGACGTGATCTACCGCATGCGCGACGGCGTGGTCGAGCGCATGGAATACGAAAGCGTGTTGTAGGGCGGGGAAAAGGGGGTGCAGGGGGAATCCCCTGCAAAGCATCTTTTCAGCGCAAACAAAAACCGCCGTTTCCACGGCGGTTTCAGCTTGTCAAAAAAGTCCTTGGGATTGTTAAGGGCCGCGGCCCTTAACCCGTTGAGTCCGGCTGCGCCGGTTCATCCGGCGTAACGGATCGTCCGGAACGGGCGGTTTCTCCAAAGCTCTTTGCCGCCCGGGAGTCCGAAGGACGAGAGGCAAAGAGCAGTTACCCCGTCAAAAAACAAGTTTTTTGACGGCCTCAAACCGCCGTTTCCACGGCGGTTTTGTTATACGTAAATCGCAGCTTGAATCAGTCCGTATACACGCGCGGGACGCGTTCGGAAATGCTCAGCAGGATTTCGTAGCTGATCGTGCCCGCTTTGTCCGCAAGCTCGTCGGCGGTAATGGCTTCGTTTCCCTGCGAACCGAGCAGCATCGCTTCGTCGCCGACGGACGCGTCCGGAATATCGGAAAGGTCGATCATCATCTGGTCCATGCAGATTGTGCCGATCTGGCGCGCGCGTTTGCCGCGCACGAGCACGTCCGCCTTGCCGGAAAGACAGCGTTTATAGCCGTCGCCGTACCCGACGGCGAGCGTGCCGACGCGCATTTCGCGCGGCGCGACAAACCGCAGCCCGTAGCTCACGCCCTCGTTTGCGCCGATGGTCTTCACGTGCGTGACTACCGTGCGCCAGTTCATCACCGGGCGCAGGTCGACGCCCGGAACCGCGTGCCCGGCGGGATGGCAGCCATACATCGCGATGCCGCCGCGCACCATGTCGAGCTGCGTCTCCGGAAGGTGCAGCGCCGCGGCGCTGTTGGCCGCGTGCAGCAGCGGGGTAAAACCGAACGAGCGCGCGGTTTCGGCAAAACGGCGGAATCGCTGCGCCTGCAGCAGCGTAAAGGACGCGTCTTCCCGTTCGGACACCGCAAAGTGCGTGAACAAACCACCCAGAACCAGATTCGGACAATTTTCCTTCAGCAGACGCAGCGCCCGCGCAAAGTCCGCCTCATCGGTGAAACCGATGCGATTCATGCCGGTGTCCGCCTTAAAATGGAACCGGCAATTGCGGTGCATCGCCGCAGCGTGTGCCTGCAGCGTGCCGAGTGAGTCGATTGTGAAGATCGCAGGCGTCAGGCTGTGTTCGATCACCGTGTCGAACTGTTCCTCGCATGTTGCGCCGAGCAGGAGGATCGGTGCGGTAAAGCCTGAATCGCGTAGCCGAACGCCTTCTTCGGCGAACGCGACGCCCAAGCAGGCTGCGCCGCCTTCCAGCGCCGCATGCGCCGTCTGCTCCATGCCGTGGCCGTAGGCGTTGGCTTTGACCACGGCAAGGTATTTTGTTTCAGGCTTGAGCCGCGAACGGATCAAGCCGATGTTATGCTTTAGATTGCCGAGCGAAACGACTGCATAGGTAGGCCGCATCAGCGCACCTCCGCACTGCGTCGGTCATGAACGATTTTACCGTTAATCAGCGTGAGCACGCAGTGCGCGCGGTAGTCGAAGGGGTGCGCGTCGAACACGGCGACGTCCGCGTCCATGCCGGGCGCGAGCGTGCCGACGCGGTCGGAGACGCCGACGATTTCGGCGGCGGTTCTCGTGATGGAACGAAGAGCGGTTTCCTCGCTCAGACCCTCTCGCACGGCGATTCCCGCCTGTACCGGCAGGAACTGAATCGGGATGACGGGATGATCGGTCATCATCGCAAACGGGATGCCGGCTTCCTCAAGTACGCGCGGGGCTTTGAAGGTGAGGTTTTTCAACTCGATCTTGCTGCGCTCGGAGAGCAGCGGCCCCAGGATCACGCCCGCGCCCTGCTCGGCAAGACGATCCTTGAGTATGTCCGTAATCAGGTAACCTTCCGTACAGTGGTCGATGGTTACGCGGATGTTGAATTCCTTTGCCAGCCGCAGTGCGGTGAGGATGTCGTCCGCGCGGTGGGCGTGGATCTTCATGGTCAGTTTACGCTCCAGCACGGGGATGAGCGCCTCCATGGCGATATCGCGATCGGGCTTTTTATCGCCGGAGAGCGTTTCGCGACCGCGCTTGTATTCCTGTGCTTTGGTAAGAGTAGAGCGAAACAGCGACGCGATGGCCATGCGTGTGGTGGGTGTGACTTTGCGCTCGGCATAAACGCCTTTGGGATTCTCGCCGGTGGCGGCTTTCATCGCGACCGGGTTCCGCAGCAGCATGTCTTCCACCGAACGGCCGCTGGTCTTGAGCGCGGCGAACTGTCCGCCGATGACGTTTGCGCTGCCCGGGCCGGTGATCACGGTGGTCACGCCGGCTTCGCGCGCTTCTCGAAAACACGGATCGAAAGGGTTGAGTCCGTCGATTGCGCAAAGTTGCGGTGTGACGGGGTCAGTGGCCTCGTTGCCGTCCGCGCCCTCCGCGCCCATGCCGTCCTCCCACATGCCGATGTGGCAGTGCGCATCGATGAAGCCGGGGAAGACGAACAGCCCGCTCGCGTCAATCACGTCCGCGCCGCCTGAAGACAAATCTTTGCCCAACGCGCGGATTTTACCGTTTTCAATCAGTACGTCGCCCGCAAACGCTTCGCGGTCCATCGGACGGACAAAACCATTTTTCAATAGCAACATAATAGTCTCCTGTTATTAAGTAGAAGTAATATGAGGTGGACGCACCCCTATCATACGCGCTTTCTCGCGTGATTTCAAACGAAAAGCAACACTTTGCAAACGGCGCGCAAGGTTTGACCGCAAGCACGGCGATATGGTAAACTAATACAACGAATGGCGGGCCCCTTGCGGGGCGCGGCGGCGCGGCGGACGTCTGTAAGGCGGAACGTGAAACGCCGGCCGTTCAAAAAAACGTAATGACGGAACGGGATACTGCTTGAAAGAATCGGTATTAAACCGGCTGCTGGCCCGCGTGGAAAAGCCGGCGCGGTATATTGGCGGAGAATGGAACAGCATTGTGAAAGAGCGCGCAGACGTGCGCTTTGCTTTGTTGTTTCCCGACGTATACGAAATCGGCATGTCGCACCTCGGCTCGCGCATCCTTTACCATGTGCTCAACGGCGAGGAGGGCGTCGCCTGCGAGCGGGCGTTCGCGCCCTGGCCGGACATGGAGCGCGCGCTGACGGAAGAGAACGAGCGCCTCTTTTCGCTGGAGACGAAGCGTCCCCTCGGCGAATTCGATGTGCTCGGTTTTTCACTGCTCTACGAAATGTGCTACACGAACATCCTGCAGATGCTCGATCTCTCCGGCGTGCCCCTGCGGTCTGCCGGCCGCGGGGAAGACGACCCGCTGGTGATCTGCGGCGGACCCTGCGCCTGCAATCCGGAGCCGATCGCGCCGTTTATGGACGCGGTGCTCATCGGCGACGGCGAGGAGATGACGCTGGAACTCGTGCGCGCGGTAAAGCGCGCAAAGGACGAAGGCAGAAGCAAGCGGGAACTGCTCAAGGAACTTTCCGGCATGCGCGGCGTATACGTGCCTTCGCTGAAGACGGCGGAGACGAAGGTCGTCCGCAGGATCGTGCACGATCTGGACAAAACGCCGTTTACGGGCGAGCCGATCGTGCCGTACCTCGGCATCGTGCACGACCGCGTGGCGCTGGAGGTCATGCGCGGATGCACGCGCGGCTGCCGCTTCTGCCAGGCGGGGTATATCTACCGCCCGGTGCGCGAGCGCAAAAGCGAAACCGTCATGGAGCTTGCAAGACAGCAGGTTTCCTGCACGGGATACGACGAAGTGTCCTTGCTTTCCCTGAGCACGGGCGACTACAGCGAGGTGCATAAGCTCGTTCCGCAGATCATCCGCGAAATGCAGGCCGGGCGGGTTTCCGTCGCGCTGCCGTCGCTGCGGGTGGATTCGGTGCTGGCAAACGACCTTTCCGTGATGCAGACCGTGCGCAAGGCCGGGCTGACGTTCGCGCCGGAGGCGGGCACGCAGAGACTGCGGGACGTGATCAACAAAAACGTAACCGAGGACGACATTATGCGCGCCGCGGCGGACGCGTTCGAGGCGGGCTGGAGCGGCGTGAAACTCTATTTCATGATCGGCCTGCCGACGGAGACCGACGAGGACGTGCTTGGCATCGTTGAACTGGCAAAAAAGATTTCCGCCCGGTTTTACGCAATGCCGAAGGAAAAGCGCGGGCGCGGACTGCGCATGACGGTGAGCGTTTCAACGTTTGTACCGAAGCCGTTTACGGCGTTCCAGTGGTGTGCGCAGGTTTCGCCGGACGAAATCCGGCGGCGGCAGGAACTGCTGCGCGGCGCAATCAAGGGCGTGCGCGGCGCACAGCTCAAGTGTCATTATTCCGACCTTTCGGTTCTGGAAGCGGCGTTTTCCCGCGGGGACGGGAAACTTGCGGACGTATTGGAGCGCGCCTATGTGCTCGGCTGCCGGTTCGACGCATGGACGGAACATTTCCGCCCGGACGCATGGGAACGGGCGTTTGCTGAAAACGACGCGCGTGCGGCGGACTACGCCGAACGCGCATACGCGCCGGACGCTCCGCTGCCCTGGGATTTTGTGGACATGCTCGTGACGAGGGAATACCTGCTTCGCGAGTGGGAGCGCGCGCAGCGCGGCGAAACCACGCCGGACTGCCGCGAAAAATGCAACGGATGTTTTGGAGCGCGTTATGAAACTGATTGCCGCATATCATAAGGGGCGCTCTCTTGCGATGATTTCGCATCTGGACGTGCAGCGCACACTCCAACGCGCAATGCGCCGCGCCGGGCTGCCTCTGATGTACTCCAACGGCTTCAACCCGCATCCGCTGCTTTCGTTCGCCACCGCCGCGGCGACGGGCATGAGCAGCGACTGCGAATGGTTCGAGGTGCAGTTCAGCGAAGAGATTTCACCGGAGGAGTTCGTTCGCCGCGCGAATGCGGCCATGCCGGAAGGGATGTCCCTCTCGGACGCGTTCGCGCCGCCGGAAGGCTTCGGCTCGCTCTCGGCGAAGCTGCGCGCGGCAGAATACCGCGTTGCGATTACGTTTGAAAAAGATTCCGCGCCGGTCGATGAAAACCGGCTGCAAAGCGCCCTGGACGAAGTGCTCAAGGGCGATATTACGATTGAAAAACGGACCAAGAAGGGGATTCGACCCGTCGCACAGCGTCCGTATATTCTGAAGGTCTCCGTGGAAGAGGTCGGGGACGGATTCGCCGTTCTCCGGGTTCTCGGCAGACTGCAGGCCGATGGCGGGCTGCGTGCCGGCGCTGTTGCCGACGCGTTGCTCGAACGTTTGGATGCGCATGGTGTGTACGGATTACAGCGTACGCGCATGTTCTTTGCCGGAGATGGGCCCTTGCCGCGTTTGCCTTCCGAATAAGAAAGAGAAGGGAATAAATGAATAAGGAAATCCTGGTGGATGCCAACGGGTTCGCTACCCGTGTCGCTGTCGTGGAGAACGGTTCCCCCGTGGAATTGTATGTCGAGCAGGAAGGCACCGAGCGGCTCGTAGGCAATATCTACAACGGCAAAGTGCAGAACGTACTGCCCGGCATGCAGGCGGCGTTTGTCGATATTGGACTGGAACGAAACGCGTTCCTCTATGCCGGGGACATCGTCCTATCGGACGACCCGGACGACGAGATCGAGCAGATGCCGGATGCAAAGAATATCCGCAACCTGTTAAAACCCGGCCAGACGATCATGGTGCAGGTTGCTAAGGACCCTGTCGGCACCAAGGGCGCGCGCGTGACCACGCATATCACGCTTGCGGGCCGTACGTTGGTGCTCATGCCGACGATGGACTACGTCGGCGTCTCGCGCCGGATCGACAAGGACGACGAGCGGACTCGTCTCAGAAAAATCATCTCCGGGCTTAAGCCGAAGGGAATGGGCGTGATCGTGCGTACGGCAAGCGCGGGAAAATCGAAGGAAATGTTTGCCGAAGACCTCGAAGGCATCGTCAAGCTCTATCACGAAATTGAAAAAAAAGCAAAGAAGAAAAAAGCGCCGGCGTTGCTGCACGCCGAGCAGTCTCTGCTGTTTCGGACCGTGCGCGACCTGCTGATGAGGGATATCGACCGCGTGTTCGTTAACGACCAGGACACCTACGAGCAACTGCGCGAAATTGCGGACGTGATGGCGCCGAAACTCAAGGCCCGCATCCTGCTTAAGGAGAGCGAGGCGCTCTTCGATCGCTACGACACCGAGGGCAAGATTGAAAAGGCGCTTGCGCGCAAAGTCTGGCTCAAGAGCGGCGGATACCTCATCATCGACCGCACCGAGGCGCTGACCTCCATCGACGTCAACTCCGGCAAGTTCGTCGGTAAGGACAACCTGGAAAAGACCATCACGGCGGTCAACTGCGAGGCTGCCAAGGAGATTGCCAAGCAACTGCGGCTGCGAGACATCGGCGGCATCATCATCATCGACTTTATCGATATGGAGAAGGAAGGCAACCGCTCTTTGGTTCTCAATACGCTGAAAACCGCCCTGCGCAACGACCACACAAGGTCGCACGTGTTCGGCTTTACGCATCTCGGTTTGGTCGAAATGACCCGCAAAAAGACCGGCAGGAGCATTTCTGACACGCTCAAACAGGTCTGCCCATACTGCGGTGGCGACGCGAAGGTGCTCGCGCCGGAGACGATGATCACCCGCATACGGAAACAAACGGTGCAGGTTATCCGCGGCAGCAACAACAAGCGCATGCTTATTGAGGCGCATCCCGACGTTGTGGAAGCCATGCTTAAGGCGGAAAAGAAGCATGGACACCTCTTCCCGCCGGAGGAAAAAGGCACTTATTACGTCCGCCCGAACCCCGCGATGCATATTGAAAAATTTACGGTACGTCCGCTCGCGGAGCGGCGCATCCAGGAAACGAAAAAAGACTGCAAAATCCTGCATTGACAGGGCGAAGCGGGTTGTGGTATTATTCTTCGGTGAGCCGCTCCGGAGCGGTCGGTAAGCGCGCGCCTTTCAGCAGGTGCGACACCGCATTCGGGCGAGTCTGGTAAGAGGAGGTGCAGTTATCGTGTATGCAATCATCCAAACCGGTGGTAAGCAGTTTAAGGTAGAGGTTGGCGACCAGATTCTGGTTGAAAAGCTCGAAGCCGATGTGAACGCCGAAGTGGAATTCGAAACGCTACTGGTTGCGGACGACGGCGGCGTCAAGGTGGGTAAACCCATTTTGGAAGGCGTTACCGTACGCGGCAAGGTGCTCGAACACGGCAAAGGCAAGAAGGTCGTCGTTTTCAAGTATAAGCCGAAGAAAAACATCCGTACAAAGCGCGGCCATCGTCAGCCGTACACCAAGGTCGAGATCCTCTCGATCGGGTAAGCAAACGATGGTCAGGGTTACGATGCTTCGTCAAAACGGCCGCACGGTCGGGTTTGAGTCCGCGGGACATGCGCTCTGCGGCGAAGCGGGGAAGGATATCGTCTGCAGCGCGGTTTCCGCGCTTACGCAGACTTGCCTTCTGGGACTGACGGACATCGTCGGTTTTCGCCCGGGCGAAACGCTCGCATACGAAATTGACGAAGTAAACGGAATTACCTGCATCCTCTCGGGCGATACGGACGAGGAGCAGCAGCAAAAGGCCGAACTTCTGTTTTTAACCATGGAAGCGGGGCTCAACTCCATACAAAAGTCGTATCGCAAAGCCATCAAAATCAGCCACAGGGAGGTGTAACGATATGTTCAAAATGAATCTGCAGCTGTTTGCGCATAAAAAAGGCGTTGGTTCGTCCCGCAACGGACGCGACAGCGAGTCCAAGCGGCTCGGGCCGAAGCGTGCGGACGGTCAGCATGTGCTCGCGGGCAACATCCTTGTCCGTCAGCGCGGCACGCACTTCCATCCCGGCGTTAACGTCGGCAAAGGCAAGGACGACACGCTCTTTGCCAAGGTAGACGGCGTGGTCCGCTTTGAAACCAAGCATTTGGGCAAAAAGCAGGTCAGCGTTTACGAGGTTGCTGCGGGCGAATAACCTGCGAAAACGGAACGTACTAAAAAGCGAACGGGATTTCCCGTTCGCTTTTTCTGTCCGTCAAAAAACGAGTTTTTGACGGGATAACGGCTCTTTGCCTCTCACCCTTCGGGCTCCCCCAGGCGGCAAGGAGCACGGAGAAACCGCCCATTCTGGGCGATCCGTTGCGGCGGATGAACAGGCGCAGCCGGAATCAAGGGGTTAAGGGCCGCGGCCCTTAAAAACCCAAAAGACTTTTTTGACAGACTGGGCGGACGGGATTTCCCGTCCGTTTTTTTACCCGCCGAGAAACTGCGTTTCCCGGCGGAGGCAGCCTCTTATTCATATTTATGGGACGCTTGTGTATGCAAAATGCAGACAAACCGTGAAAACAGAAGAAATTTGACGAAAAAGCGCGTTAATTTGTGAAACCGGCTGTTTTTCGTTGACAACACGCTGTTTTGCGTTATGATAGCCATAGGATACCATTTAAAACAGTTAAGCATGCAGCGACAAGTTGAACAAAGAGAGAAGGAGAGAATCGCATGCGAAGGCAAATCGGTAAACGAATTACGGCGGCGCTGCTCGCCGTGCTGCTGGCCGCGGGGCTGGCAGGGTGCAAAGCGGCCGAACCGGCCGCGCAGGCCGGCGAGACAGCGACCGGGCAGACTGCGGAAACGACAGCGGAACCAACTGCGGAACCAACGGCGGAACCAACGCCGCAGGCGACGGAGCAGGCGGAACGGACGGGACCGGCGACGGTGCAAAACGCGGACTCGCGGTACGACGGCATGACCGCCGGGGAGATCACCGCGGCGCTCACGCTTGAACAAAAGGCGTTTCAGATGGTGTGTCCGGCGATCTACAGCATGGACGCGAACCTTATGCGCGCCAACTGCTACGGCGCGGTGCTTTCGGCGGCTTCCGGCATGGACACGACCCGGAGCGGCTGGAACAGCCTGATCGACAGCCTGCAGTCCGCCGCGCTGGAATCGGACTCGGCGATTCCGTTTTACTACGGCACGGACGCGGTGCACGGCATCGGCTACTGCAGCGGCAGCGTGATCTTTCCGCATAATATCGGCGTGGGCGTGGCGAACGACGCGGAACTGGCCTATCAAATGGGGCTGGCTGTCGGCGATGAAATGAAGCTCACCGGCATGATCTGGAACTATGCGCCCTGCGTGGCGGTGGATTCCGACCCGCGCTGGGGCAGAACGTACGAAAGCTATTCTTCAGACTATGAACGCGTGGACGAGATGGCCTCTTCGTTTGCGCAGGGACTCCTGGACGCGGGGATTACCGTATGCGCTAAGCATTTCTTTGGCGACGGAAACACGCGCCTCGGCACCGGCGAAAACGGCATGCGCATCGACCGCGGGGATGCGCAGCTCGACGAAATGCAGATTGCGGAACTGCTTTCGGTCTATCAGTCGCTCGTCGATCTCGGCGTGCAGACGATTATGCCGAGCCACAGCAGCCTCAACGGGGTCAAGATGCACGAAAACGCGGAGTATCTCACCGGTGTGCTCAAAGAGCAGATGGGCTTTGGCGGCTTTATCGTGAGCGACTGGGAGTCCATCCACAACATCTCTGCAAAGACGCTCAAAGAGCAGGTGATCGTATCCGTCAACGCGGGAATCGACATGCTCATGGAGCCGGAGAAGGCGGATGAGTGCGCGGGGTACATCGTTGAGGCGGTAAACGAGGGGAGCATCACGCAGGCGCGCATGGACGACGCGGTGAGCCGCATTTTGAATGTGAAAATCGAGGCGGGACTGTTCGACGCGCCGAGGCTAAGCGGGCTCGAAACCAAGCAGAGCGACGTCGGTTCGGACGAATACCGCGCGCTTGCGGCGAAACTGGTTGAAGAAAGCCTCGTGCTCGTGAAAAACGAAAACGCCCTCCTGCCGATTCAGGACGGCGCGTCGGTCTATATCTTCGGACCCGCGCGGGACCGCGCGGGCGTGTACTGCGGCGGGTGGACAGAGGAATGGAACGGGGTGGAATGGATCGACGGCGGCAGCACCATCCTTAACGGGTTTGACGAAGCGAGCGACGCGCACAGCCTGCGCATCATCACGGACGCGTCGGAAGCGAATCAGGCGGACGTGGCGGTGCTCTGCATCGGCGAGAAGACGTACGCCGAATGGAACGGCGATACGATCGATTTGAGCGTCACCGGCGAACTGGGGCTGGACGGCAATCTGGAAGCGATCAACGAAGCAAAGGCGCTCGGTATCCCGACCGTGGTGTGCATCGTGGCGGGCCGCAACGTGCTGGTCGGCGACTACATCGGGGACTGGGACGCGGTCGTGATGTGCTACCTGCCCGGTTCGGAGGCAAAGGCGATTGCGAACGTGCTCGTCGGCGACGCGCCGTTTTCCGGCACGCTGCCGATGCCCTGGTACGCGTCCACGGACCAGATCGGCACGGACGAAAGCATGTTCCCGCTCGGCTACGGGCTGACCTACTGACGGATTGGAAGCCGGCCGGGGCAAGCAGGAATTTCCAAGGGACGCGTCTTTCGGGGCTGGGCGCAGGGGAGATTCCTGCAAAAGAATCTTTTAACGAGCCAAGGGCGGAGCGGAAAAACGCTCCGTCCGTTTCTTATGATATACTGGAAGAATAAAATGAGCGGGGACGGGCAAGAAGCATGAACGCCGAAGAACTCAAACTGCTGCGGCTGCAAAATCAGTTTTTGCTTTGCGGCGGAAGCGCGGACGAGGTCGTATCCGGCCTGGTCGGGCTGCAGGCGCAGTATGGCGCAAACGCGCTGCATGCGCTGCACATCCGCACGGGCGGCGGGGAAGCGGAGCAAAGGCGGTATGTCAAAACCTGGACGCTGCGCGGCACGCTGCATCTGCATGCGGTGCGCGACCTGCCGCTGGTTTTATACCGCGGCAGCGAAACAGAATTCGGCCAGATGGCGTTCACGCATCCGGACGTGAACACGGCGAGCAGCGAACGTTTCCGCACGCTGATTCTGGACGCGCTTAAGCAGGGCGGGCGCACGCGCGGGGAACTCAAAGCCCTCTGCGACGCGCAGGGCATGACGCAGGTTGAATCGGAGATCGTTTTCCACGCGTGGGGCGGGCTGTTCCGCGCCATGGCGGAACACGGCGAAATCGCCTATTCCTCCGGCGGGAACCGCGAATTCGTGCGGCTCGAACCGTTCGAGCCGATGGAAGAGCATGCGGCGCTGACCGAACTCATGCGCAGATACGTTACGCACTACGGCCCGGTCACACTGCGGGATGCGCAGACGTTTTTCGGCATGCCGCAAAAGACGATTGCGCCGTATCTTGCGGCGGCGGCGACCGAGCGCTGCACACTCGGCAAACGCGAATACTACGCGGCAAATACGGCGCTTGCGGCGGACGCGGCGGTCCCGTCGGTCGTCTTTCTTGCGGGGTTTGACCCGCTGCTGCTTGGCTACCGCAAAACGGAAAATCCGTTTTTGCCGGAGGGGCTTGTTAAACGTGTGTACAACAACACGGGCATCGTGTTCCCGGCCGTGCTGCTGCATGGCCGCGTCGCGGCGATCTGGAAGCGCACGCCAAAGGGCGTTCTGATTACGCCGCTCGGTCAAATCGGCGTGCGCGACAAAAAGAAAATCGAACGCAAAGCCGGCGCCGATTTTGCAGACGCTGTAGTACGATGGGCCGGTGCACCTGAATATTGAAGCAGGTTTATATTGGAAGCTTATGAAGCAATGCAAGCGGTTGATGCTTATGCTGCAAGCCGGATGTTCATGCGTCCGCAGCAAACAAAAATCCCAACACCTGATCATGAAAATCTTTCGCTTCTTCAAATGCCATGTGTCCAAGATCTTTGTAAATAAACAGTTTACTGCCGGATATCCGGGCTGCTGTTTCCGCGGCCGCATCCGCGCCGACCACTCTGTCGCTGCCGCCGCCGATTACCAGGGTTGGGCACTTGATTTTCTCAAGTACGTCATAAGCGTTATGGCGAATGCATGCGTTGGCCTGGATGAGGAACCGGCTGTAATCTTTTGGTTTGCTGAACTTGCAAAGAACAGGATAAAAAAAACGCAGCTTTTGCAGATGTTTCTCGCTGTACGATTTTTCAGCCGTGTCGATTATCAGGTTTTTGCAATCTTCTGATTCAGCCATGGCGATCCAATTTCCGACGACGCTTTGCAATGTTTGGTTCGGGCGGGACGCCGTCACGGCCAAAACCAGTTTTTCGACCAGCCACGGGTAACCGGCGGCCAAATGCTGCGCAATCATTCCGCCCTGGGAAATCCCCATTACAAAAGCAGTTTCAATACCCAGGTTTATCATGACTTCGGCCTGGTCTCTTGCCATATCTTCTGTGGAGTATCCTACTTCCAGCTTGTTTTTTCGGCTGAAGATATAAACCTTGCAGTCTCTGCCATATTGACGGTACATGATCGCCAAAGGAATCGCAGAACCTTTTACCGTTTTCAGCGCGTCGCCCAGTCCGGGTATCATGACCAGCGTTTTGGACCCGTGACCAAAAGAGATGTAATCCATCGTAGTGTTTCCGATTTTCACACTGCCGTTTTTTGCATTAGCCCACATGTAAACACATCCTCCTGGTTTTTTCGCAAGGGTGCAGAGATATGGATAGCTGTTATCAGTATACAGAATTTTTTTCAACCGCACAATTCCGGACGATTCTACCCGGAAGAAAACCATTTTAGACGATATTATTGCCGACATTGGCACAGCATGGATAAATCGAACGCAAAGCCGTGGACAGCAAGGCGTGGGCGCGGTACAATGGGCGTAACGGGGAAACACCGTTCCAATCCGTGAAGATTAACTGAAAAAAGGAGAAAAAAACCGATATGATCACGCGTGAAAGCCGTGTGAAGGACCTGCTGAAAAACCCGATCGCACAGGACGTGTTCGGGCGGCTGAGCCAGTATGCGGGAGTCAGCGAAAAGCTGCTGCTCAACCCCGTCGTGAAAAATCTGAAACTCTCGGCCATTCCGAAATTCGCGGGCAAGTCGATTCCGGATGCGGAGACGGTCGTCGACGAGATGATCGAGCTGTTCAACCAGGAGGAAGGCACGAAACTGCCCGCGCCGAGCGCGAATCGCTACTGGTGGAAGGAAGCGGTGGTCTATCAGGTTTATCCGCGCAGCTTCAAGGACGGCAACGGCGACGGCGTGGGCGACATCCCCGGCATACTCGAAAAGCTGGACTATCTGCAAGCCCTCGGCGTGGACGCGCTCTGGCTTTCGCCGATTTTCGCCAGCCCGAACGACGACAACGGCTACGACGTGAGCGATTACCGCGCGATTATGACGGAGTTCGGCACGATGGCGGATGTGGCAACGCTGATTGAGCAGCTGCACGCGCGCGGCATGCGACTTATCCTCGACCTCGTCGTCAACCATACCTCGGACGAGCACGAATGGTTCGTGGACTCGGCGAAAAACCCGGACGGCCCGCACGGGGACTACTATATCTGGCGCAGGCCGAAGGCGGACGGCTCCATGCCGAACAACTGGAATTCGTTTTTTTCCGGCCCGGCCTGGGAGCGCGTGGACGGGCGGGACGAAATGTATCTGCATCTGTTTTCCAAAAAACAGCCCGACCTCAACTGGGAAAACTCTGCCGTGCGGGACGAAGTCTGTGCAATCATCGACTTCTGGCGCGAAAAAGGCGTCGACGGCTTCCGGCTGGACGTGATCAACTACATCAGCAAAACGTCGCTCGAAGACGGCAGTTCCACGCTCGGCGGCTTGCTGGGATTCACCGGCATCGAGCACTATTTTTACGGCAGCCGCCTGCACGAATACCTGCACGAACTGCGCACGCGCGCATTTAAGGACGCGTTCACCGTAGGCGAAACGCCGGGCACCGGCCCGCATATGAACCAACTGCTCACCGCCGATGCGCGGGAGGAACTGAATACGCTGTTTTCGTTCGATCACCTCGAAAATCAGGGCAAGAGCCGCTTCGACGACTACCGCTACAATCTCAACCACCTCAAAAAGTGTTTCATTGGCTACGAGTCGGATTATGCAGACGTGGCCTGGCCGAGCATCTTTGTTGAAAACCACGACAACCCACGCATGGTTTCCAAGGTGGAGCCGCGCGAAGAATACCGCGACGCGGTGGCAAAGCTGATTGCCGTGCTGCTGTTGACGGCGCGCGGGACGGTGTTTCTCTATCAGGGGCAGGAACTCGGCGCGGTGAACGTACCGTTTACGGACATCGGCGAACTGCGCGACATCGAGAGCCTGAACCGCTATCGGGAACTGGTGGAAGGCGGCGCGTCCGAGGAGGAAGCCTGGCAGGATGTGCTGCGGGGTACGCGTGACCATGCGCGCACGCCGATGCGCTGGACAAAGGGCAAATACGCGGGTTTTTCGGAGGCCGAACCCTGGATCCGTGCGGATGACGGGGACGACGGCTGCGCCGAGGCGCAGCAAGCGGACGAAACCTCCGTTTGGAGCGCGTACGCAGCGCTGATTGCGCTGAGAAAAGCGCATCCGGCGCTTGTTTACGGTGGCTTCGAACCGGCCGACGGCGGCAGAGAGGACGTGTTCTGTTATTTCCGCGACGACGGCAACGAGCGTTATTATATCGAAACGAATCTCTGCGCACGCACGATCAAAAAGCCGAAGCGGCACGGTGCAATGGAACTAGTTTTCTCAAATTATATGGCGTCCGGCGACGGACTGGAGCCATACGAGGCCAACGTGTACCGCGTGAGCGGCAGATAAAGCGGGCGGCATGGCAATGTAACGTTTTCGTAAATTGGACGGAATGCGGCTTGTCATTCCGTCCGGTTTTATCTAAACTTTGTTTGTAAGCGGGGGATATGCTGTTGTTTAGCCCTGCAAAAGGAGCGATTCATGAATAAACGACGGATCTGTCTGACTCTAGCCTGCCTGGCGCTCGTCGTGTTTGCGCTGCCTGTTCGGCAAACGCGTGCGCTCGACGTGACGACGGGCGTGATTACGGCACAGCAGGTAATCCTGCGCAAAACCGCATCCGACACCGGGCGGATGATTACGGTGCTTGGCAAAGGGATGGTCGTAAAAATTCTGGAAACAAACGTGAAGTCCGAATGGTACCATGTAGAGACGGCGACGCGTTCCGGTTATGTGAACCGCATGTATGTGAGCATCAATCCGTCGCTGCCGTCCTATCAACTCGACTATACGGGCACCATCGTCAACTGCAATTCGTTTGTAAACGTGCGAGCGCAAGCCTCCCGGAGGGCAAAGAAGCTGGGACAGGCGGACAAGGGGAAGAGTTACCACGTGACGCAGGCATACTGCGACGGCGCGTGGCACGAGATCGACTATGACGGGCAGAAAGGTTACGTTTCCGCGGATTATGTATCCTTGGAAGCCATCGTCGGGGACGATGTGCTCAGTTCGCTGGAGATTTCCGGTGCGACGCTTTCGCCGGAGTTTTCGCCGACAGAATACGGTTATGTGCTCACCGCTAGCAAGGGCGAGGTCACGATCAACGCGATTGCCAATGACGGCGTAAAGGTGAGCATCGGCAACACCGGCATCGGCAGCGCGAAATACACCATCAATTCCGGCAACAGCAAGACCATCCGCATCTCTGTGAACGGTGTGGTGAAATACACCATCTACCTTGTGCGGGACGTACTGACCGTCGGCACTTGGAACATTAAGCGCGGCAACGACAATATCGTTATGCAGGGATGGCTCATCGAGGCGCAGCAGCCCGATATCCTCGGCGTGCAGGAAGTCTATATCAATAAAAAAGAAGACTACGATAATCTGCTGTCCGTGCGCACGGAAAACGCGCAGCACACCTCGTTCGCCGAAACGATCGCATATGCTTCCGGCGGGCAGTACGGGGTCGGTCAGATATCCAAGTATGAACCGCTCAGTCAGGAAGTGACCGAGCTTTACAGCGCGGACAAGGAGCAGCGCTGCCTGCAGAAGGTCGAATATGAAATCGACGGCAAGCGCGTATCCGTTTACAACACGCATTTTTCCTACGAGTCCGCAGCGATCCGCAATAAGCAGTTCGCAGAGGTGCTCAAGGTCATGGAAGCGGATGAAAACGTGTACAAGATTCTCACGGGCGATTTCAACGCGCAGGAATCCGAATTCAGCTCTTTTAAAAAGAACTACCGCGTGATCAACACCTCCGCGACCAAGTTTTACGATTATTCGCGCGACCGTATCTCCGTGTTACAGATCGACAACATCGTTGTTTCAAAGAACATCACGGTGCTCAACGCGCGCGCAATCCCGACGGAGTATTCCGATCATTATCCGCTGTTCGCGTTCCTCTCGCTGAAATAAAATCACGCACTGCCGCCAGCGAAAAACCGGTTTATTGCGATCTCGGGCCGCCTGTTGAGGGCGGCCCTTCAGCTTATCGACAAAGTTCCGCATTGGTAAAACTACCGAATGCATCTTGAAAAATGATTTTCCAACACCATAATCCGTTAAGCGGGCGGAGTGCACTGTGATTTTGACACGCTTTATACGGTTGGACCCGCTATCGGTGCGACCGTTCAAGGCCGAATGATATGCCGCCACGTCGAGGGCGGCAATTGAAGTGGATACGCGTTCAGGACGCGGTGTCTGCGGAACCTGCGCTAATGCGCGTATGTGGAGGTAAGCGATGAATCGGCAAGGATTTTTCCTTTTGCGGCGGTTTGAGACTCGGCGGTTTGTTCGGCCGGAACCTCGAGTTCGTTCGCAGGAGAAGTGCACGCCGCTGTCAGGCAAAGTGTGCCGACTAAGCGCAGACATAGGATTTTTCGTGGCATGAAACGGTTGCTTTCAAGAAATAGGTTCAGAGGTATTTTTTTATCCAAACGAAATGGTGTTGACGTATCCGCTGCGCGAGCGGATGGCACTGTCGCTTCCGAACTTTTCGCCATTGTCGCCGAACAACGCGTCCGGACCGTACCATGTGTCGCCGGCGTAGCAGTCGATGCGGTAATACCCGCTCGGCAGGCGAACCGTCGCCTTTTTACCGCCGAAAATGAATACGCCGGCGGCCAATTCGCCCTCTGCCCCGACGTCTTCGCCGGGGAGCAGGTAGAAGCGCACGTAAAAATACTTGCCAAGGTCGGCGCTGGTCACGAACACGATGTCGTTGCCACGGCTTTCGCCTTCAAGAATTGCGCCGGAGGACGGGATTTCCTGCTCCGGCACACGCCATTCTGCGTTGATGCGCGCAGAGGCGGTCCCTTCGGCGGCGGCCTTTGCGGAGGCGATATTTGCTTTGAGCGACGGCGCTTCATACAGCGTGCAGACGCCATCCACATCACGAAGAATCACTGCGGTGTCGGTAATGTACGCCGTGCCGGAAATATCTACGCCGGAAAGGTCGTCCGTCTGCAGCGACACAGAAACCGCGTCCCCGTAGAACAGACGGTTATAGGATGCATAATAATGCTCGGCAAGCGCGCTGTAGACCGAGACAGGATCGGGAAAGGAAAGCTTTAGCGTATACAATCCGTCACTACCACCGGTCACGTCCGTCACGGTTACGAGCGAAACGTAGTCTTCACCGCCGAATACGCTCTCTAGCAACGCATCCTTTGCGCCGGCGATTTCCGTTCGGACTACGTTTTCCACATACGCTTCAGAGGAGCCGAGAATTTCGTCGATCATGGAGTCTACCGTCTGCTGAATAAGGGTTTTGCTCATGCCGGATAGTGCGGATTCCCAGTCGGTTCCGACGCGGTATACTGTGAACGTCAGCGCTATCTCCACATAGGAGGGGAGTTCGTGGCCGAGTGCATAGGCTTCCAGTTCCTGGCGCAGCAGCAGTCTCGCGCTGCGGCGGTATTGCGAGGTGGAGCGTGTATAGTCCGGGGCAGGCGGGGCGAAGGAAACGGCGTTTTTGTCCAGCGAGGGGTAATAGGGGATGTCGGCGGTGATCGTATACTCTGCGGCGCTTTCGCCGGAATCGTCATACTGCGAACGTACCTGCTCGGAGAGGGAGCGTACCTCGATGTAATAGTCCGGGTAGGAAACGATTGCGTTTTCAATCGCCTTTTCGTGCGCGCCCGACGCGTCGCAGCCGCAAAGAAACAGCGAAGCGGCGCAAAGGAGCGCGACAGGAGAAATGCGGAGGATGTGTTTCATCATAAGTCCCCTTCGGGCGCGGCACAAAAGAAATGTGACCTGGCCGGCGGTTTTTTCTGCATTTATTGTAATATGACGAAAAGCCCGCGTCAAACGGACAATGCACGGCAAGAAAACGGCAGTTTGATGTTCCGAAACAAGAGCGCTTCCGCAGCGGCAGAATGCCAAGGCCCCAAGATTCGACGAAGGACTGAGCTGCCTTTATGGGCTATTTCGGTAAGCTGGCGTATGATTTGTGGTATTCAATAAACGCCGCTATAAAAAGGAGAGCGCAAGAAGCGCTCTCCTATATTCCGGAATTCGGGTCTTATTTTGCGTCGACCTTTGCCATGTGCGAAATGAGGTCGAGAACCTTGCAGGAATAACCCCACTCGTTGTCATACCATGCGACGAGTTTTACGAAATGATCGTTCAGGCCAATGCCGGCCTCCGCGTCGAAGATCGACGTGCGCGCATCGTCATAGAAGTCCGAGGAGACGACCATGTCTTCGGTATAACCGATGATGCCCTTCCACTCGGGCGCTTCGGAAGCGGCCTTCATGACGGCTTTGATCTTGTCGTAGGGGGCGGCCTTCTCGAGGCGGACGGTCAGGTCGACAACGGAGACGTCCGGCGTCGGCACGCGCAGCGACATGCCTGTGAGCTTGCCGTTGAGCGAGGGGATGACCTTGCCGACGGCCTTTGCGGCGCCGGTCGAGCTCGGGATGATGTTATGCGCAGCCGCGCGTCCGCCGCGCCAGTCTTTCTTGGACGGGCCGTCGACGGTCTTCTGCGTCGCGGTGATGGAGTGGACGGTGGTCATCAGGCCTTCGACGATGCCGAAGTTGTCGTGGATGACCTTCGCCAGAGGCGCGAGGCAGTTGGTGGTGCAGGACGCGTTGGAAACGACCTTCATGTCGCTGGTGTACGTGTCCTGGTTGACGCCCATGACGAACATAGGCGCATCCGGTGAGGGAGCGGAGACGAC